>NZ_JAKUVW010000007.1:0-154479 GCF_026782085.1 Streptococcus oralis | reverse complement strand
ATCTTACGTGGAAGGTCATCGTCTTTGTCGGTTACAGTTACTGTTGAGCCATTTGTAACGACTTTGTTTTCTTCACCTTTAGAGTCTTTCTCACCAACATTTGTCACTTCCACTGTGCCATCATGTTTGACTTGGAAAGTGATGTCCGTTACTTTGAGGTAACCAGTTGGAGCGGCTTCCTCATGGAAGGTGTAAGTACCTGGGGCCAAGCTCAATTCTTTAGACTTACCAGCTTCTGATGTCCAGCTTTCTACGGCTGTGCCTTCTGCCTTATCGCCCTTGTAGATCTTGATTTGAGCGCCTGCGATTTCTGTTCCACCAAGGCTAACCTTGCTGAAGGTAATCTTACGTGGAAGGTCATCATCTTTATCAGTTACAGTTACAGTTGAACCGTTTGTGGCAACTTTGTTGTCTTCACCCTTAGAGTCTTTCTCACCAACGTTTGTCACTTCCACTGTGCCATCATGTTTGACTTGGAAAGTGATGTCGGTTACTTTGAGGTATCCGGTTGGAGCGGCTTCCTCATGGAAGGTGTAAGTACCTGGTGCCAAGTTGAGGTCTTTAGACTTACCAGCTTCTGAAGTCCAGCTTTCTACGGCTGTACCTTCTGCCTTGTCGCCCTTGTAGATCTTGATTTGTGCACCAGCGATTTCTGTTCCACCAAGGCTAACTTTACTGAAAGTAATGGCTTTTGGACTATCATCGTCTTTATCCGTTACTGTAACAGTTGAGCCGTTGGTTACGACCTTGTTGTCTTCACCCTTAGAGTCTTTTTCACCAACGTTGGTTACTTCTACTGTTCCGTCAGTTTTCACTTTGAAAGTAATATCTGTTACTTTGAGGTAACCAGTTGGAGCGGCTTCCTCATGGAAAGTATAAGTACCTGGTGCTAAGTTGAGATCTTTAGACTTACCAGCTTCAGATGTCCAGCTTTCTACGGCTGTGCCTTCTGCCTTGTCGCCCTTGTAGATCTTGATTTGAGCTCCTGCAATTTCTGCACCACCAAGGTTAACTTTACTGAAAGTAATGGCTTTTGGACTATCATCGTCTTTATCCGTTACTGTAACAGTTGAGCCGTTGGTTACGACCTTGTTGTCTTCACCCTTAGAGTCTTTTTCACCAACGTTGGTCACTTCCACTGTGCCGTCATGTTTGACTTGGAAAGTGATGTCCGTTACTTTGAGGTAACCGGTTGGAGCGGCTTCCTCATGGAAAGTATAAGTACCTGGTGCTAAGCTCAATTCTTTAGACTTACCAGCTTCAGATGTCCAGCTTTCTACGGCTGTGCCTTCTGCCTTATCGCCCTTGTAGATCTTGATTTGTGCTCCTGCAATTTCTGTACCACCAAGGTTAACCTTACTAAAGGTAATCTTACGTGGACTATCGTCATCTTTATCAGTGACTTTGATTGTTGAACCATCGGTTACGACTGTATTGTCCTCGCCTTTAGCATCCTTAGTACCAACATTCGTCACTTTAACTGTTCCATCATAGTTAACTTGGAAAGTGATATCCGTTACTTTGAGGTATCCAGTTGGGGCTGCTTCCTCATGGAAGGTGTAAGTACCTGGGGCCAAGCTCAATTCTTTAGACTTACCAGCTTCTGAAGTCCAGCTTTCTACAGCTGTGCCTTCTGCCTTATCGCCTTTGAAGATCTTGATTTGTGCTCCTGCGATTTCAACCCCACCAAGACTAATTTTACTGAACGTGATTTTACGAGCTACATCGTCATCTTTATCAGTAACTGTCAGAGTTGAATTTTGAGCTACAACACGATTGTCTTCACCTTTAGAATCTTTTTCACCTACTTTTGTCACTTCAACAGTACCGTTAGGTTTAACTTGGAAAGTGATATCCGTTACTTTGAGGTAACCAGTTGGGGCTGCTTCCTCATGGAAAGTGTAGATGCCTGGTTCAAGATTCAGTTGCTTAGGTTGGTCAGTTGAAGTCCAGCTTTCTACAGCTGTACCTTCAGCTTTTTCGCCCTTGTAGATCTTAATCTGTGCACCAGCGATTTCATTTCCTCCAAGGTTTACCTTACTGAAGGTAATTGGTTTTGGACTAGTATCCTCTTTATCGGTAATAGTCAGAACTGGACCAGCTGCAAGAACAGTGTCATCAGCTCCCTTATTCTTAATAGTGATAGAACCGTCAGCATTAACAGTAAAAGTAATATCTCCTACAATTTGATATCCCTCTGGAGCATCGAACTCTCTTAGAGTGTAGGTCCCTGGTGCCAGCTTAATCACTTTAGAAGTGTCAGCTACAGTAGTCCAGTCTGCAACAGGTGCCTCTTCAAGATTGACTGTATCTCCACTATAGATTTTCAGTTCCGCTCCTGGGATTTCTTTCCCATTTGGATCCACCTTTTTGAAAGTAATCTCTTTCTCAGTTGGATTCTTCGGAGGTGTCTTCTTATTTTCAATTCGACGTTCTACAGATTTGTCTGAACCAAACTCATCTGGAGAAATTTTAATATCTTCAGTTAATTTGTCATAGCCAAGAGGAGCAGTTACTTCACGAATTGTATAGTTGTCTCGCAACAATTTGCCTACACTAGCGTTACCATCAGAATCTGTTGTCAATCGTCCAACAACAGCTTGGTTACGATCACGAATCACTTCAAAAACTGCACCTTGCAATGGTTGGCCTGCTTCGTCTACCTTATGAATTTTAATGGTGAAAACATATCCTTCCGCAACACCACCTGCAATCTGGTAGGTACGTGTGCTGGTTGATTGTTCATTCTCACTGCCATTGTAGCTCATGTTGGCTACGTTCGTGATTTCCTCACCATCGACTAGATCATAATTCGCTTTAGCTCGATACTCGATCATATAACCAAAACCATTAGTATCTCCTAAAGGAAGGGTGAAACCATCACCATTCGCATTTACCACTAGTTGGTTTTTAAAGGTTTCGGTCATATCCTGAGCATTAGTCCATTTCCAGTCTCCGTTATTCCAACTCCAATCTACTTTGTAAATACGAAAAGTATCTGGTAGGAAGGTCATATTTGGAGAAGAGAAAGCATCTTTGATAGTGACATCACTGTAGTTCGCCATATTGCGGTTTACAGTAATGTTATAACGGATTACATTTTTCTCGTCGTCCTTGTATTGGAAGGAACTCTTTTCAATTTTAGAGTCGTATTTCCCTGGAGGACCGTTATAACGGATTTTCCCTGCAAATAGAACTCTATGTCCTACAGTAATATTGACATCAACGTCTTTTTCTTCTGAAACAACATCATGGTCAACTCGAACATAGACAAAGAATTTCCCCCTAACGCCAGAATTATTCTCAACAAACTTTGTGTAAGTTAGAGTAATCGTTTTGCTAGTGGCATCTAGATGTCCAGTAGCTACAAGATTGTTAGAAGCATCTCGTAATTCAATGTCTGAAGAGTTTGAAAATGCAATCTCTGATGGCAATTGAAGTGTTGTTGTATCACCTTCATGCACCGTATTATCTGGCAACACGAAATCAGCCGTAAGACGGAATTCTTGCCAAATATCCAATCCTTGCGTTAATGCTTCACCAGATTTGTTCTCAACACCAACACTAGTGATCACATCATTATACTCTGTCGCATGTACTTGCGTCAGAGGGGCAAATGATTGGAGAATAACTCCCAAACAAAGAATAAGGATCTGAATCCAAGATCTTATTTTCTTGTTCATTTAATCTTCCTTTCTTATAATATTCAGTTGTAAATGTACAATGTAATAGTAAACTAAATGATTGTCCCCAACTAATCACCATTCTCCTTTTTCAAGCGAAAATTATTAGCCACATTACATCCACATTTTATCATACTATGAAGAAAAAGGCTAGAACTATCAAGCAAATTTTTATAAAAAAAATCCAATTTTTTCTTACAGGTTGAAATCGACTTTTTCACATCCGTATATTAACCGCTTTGTGTCTTTTCTTCTCCTATCATCGAAACAAAATCTGGTATATTTTACCGCCATTTTTTAAAAAATAAGTTTACCTCGTTTTGGATACCAGATATTGTTTTTATCATTTTGGTTATCTGATTTCATAAACGTTAAATTGCTCTTTAGAGAATACTTCTACCCATTAAAAAGACCAGGTTTCCCTGGTCTTTCTGAGATACATTTAGAAGAAATACTGATTCATTCTAGTCTTCTTTTTTACCTTTAGTGGCCACTAGACCTGCACTCAAACCAAGAAGAGCTAAACCTGCTGCTAGAGCTGCTTGACTTTCTGCACTTCCTGTATTTGGTAACTGTTCTTCTTGAACATGACTAGCTTCACTTGAAGCAATTTCTTTTGTATCTGCTTTTTCTGATACTTGTGGTTTTGTAGATTCTTGAGGTACTGGTTTAGTTGTTTCACTAGCCGTACCAACTTCTACAATGCGATCTTGAGCCATGACTTTATCATAGCTTTCTTTTTCAGTTCGCTTGCCATTTTCAACTTCGATCAAGTGAACACGGATACCTTTTTGACCTTCTTGGAGAATACGAGTTTGACCCGCTGGAAGCTGATCATTCTTTTGTTCCTGAACCTTGAAATCAATTGTTTCTTCTTCGATTACAAGTTCTGGTCTGTTAAGGACAAGATTCTTCACTTCGTCTTCTGGAAGAGAAGTTCCTGGTTTTGTTCCAACCAAGACGATGCGGTCTGTCGGTGCCTCTACCACTTCACGGAGTTTTTCTTCCTTACTTCCACTAGGATTAACCGCTGTGAAGATCCGTTCCTTACCAACTTTTCCTTCTTGTTCTACACGAGTTTCACCTAGATACAGTGTTGAATCCTTTTTCTCAACTGTCTTGTAGGCCAAATCTTTTTCAACAAATTCGAGTTTTGGAAGTTCCTCTTGTACAGCAGCAACAGTCTTCTCAGAAACTGGTTTTTCCTTAGTCAACTGGATACGGTATTCCTTGACTTGTTTTCCACTTTCTGAAACAAGGCGAACAAGTACTGGAAGGCTATCGTCTCCGCTATCTACAACTGTTGAAGCTACTTGATTGCTTTCTTCGACTGAGACTTTTGGACGTTGACCTTTATAGGTGATTTGATAGTCTTGACGATCTTCAGCGAAGTCAGGAAGTTCTTTTCCATCCACAAGAATCTTCGATTGCGTACTTTCTTGAGGTAATTCACTCGGTGCAAGGAAGGTCATCTCAATCATCGCAACACCGCTCTTGTCTGCTTTACGCTCCATACGCCATCTCATGGCTTTGGCTTTGACAGCTTTAAATGTTACGTTGATTTCATCACCAGCTGCGATGTCTTTATCCGCACGATAAGGCACAGCTTCCCAATTTTCTGGATTGTTGAATGGATGGCCTGCGTCGTAGGCTTGATAGTTTGAATAGTAGGTAGGAACTTCAAAGTCTGGGCCAATATAGCGTTCCAAAACGAGTTTAGATGGGGCATCCGTACCACTATCTGCAAAGAAATGAAGTTTGGCTTGCGCTACAGTCCGTTCTACAATCTTACCATTTTCACGGAAGATCACACCTGCTGATACTTCTGGATTAGAAGATGGTGTTGGAGACCAGTTTGTCCAACGACGATTTTCTGAATGATTTCCGTCATTGAGATAGTCCACACGGTCATGGGAGTTTCTATCAATGTCGTTAGTGGCTGAAGCAAAGGCGCGGTTACTATTTTCATCATACTCTGGGTTATTTGAAAGAGCTTCACCAAGTTTGTCTGTCACTCGTACAGTGAACTCAGCAACAAGATCACTACCAAGGACACGACCTCGAACAGTAAATTGGCCTGCTTTAGTCAGATTTTCTGCTGGAACTTCTTCCCATTCCACTGCCAAGTCTTTTGTTTCGTAACCGTCTTTACCTGTGAAGTAAACAGGAACCTTAGTTGGCAATTCAAGTGGTTGCCCTACTTGTAGCAAGCGAGCTTGTTTGACCGCAGCAACTGGTTTACGAGAGAGCAAGTCTTTATTGCTTGTAAAGTGTAGACGGTATTCTCCTAGGATGTCGCCATTTTCAGCTTTCGCGATAACACGAACTGGCTCACCTTCACGAACACTTGGAACGACGGTAGCGAGACCATTGTTGCTAACACTTGCTGTTACTGCAGGAACTTTTCCATCTACAGACTCAAGATAGTAGTCTGTCAAATCAGGGTTGAAGTTTGCTAAGTCTTTACCGTCAACTTGGATTCTCGTTTGTCCTTGTTTGGCTGCTGCGACTTGTTTTGCAAAGATTTGTACTTCTGTGATAGACGTTCCTTTCTTGCTATCAAGTCGAACCATACGAATGCGAACCGCATAGGTCTCAACTTTATCAAAGCTGAAATGATTCATTTCTCCAGCTTTTAATTGAGCTGGTGCTTTGAGATTGCTTACCTCTTTCCAGTTTGCAGGATCATTAAAGGCATGGTTTTCCTCACCTACAAAGCTAGGGTTTTTAGGGGCTGTTGGAACGGTCTTACCGACATAATATTCAATCACATAAGACTTCGGTACACCAACTCCATGGTCTTCGTGGAATCCGACACTTAGATTATCAACTGAACGTTTGCTCAAAATACCTGAATCTCCGAATAGGACACCAACTGAAGCTTCTGGATTAGTACGGTTCCAGTTTGTCCAACGGTTAGCTGGGCGGTCATTAAAGGAAATCAATTTATCGTTGACGTTTGAAACAGGATCAGTTGGATTTGAGTCTGAAGCAAAGGCAAGTGGCAATTCTGAACCGGTCCATTGGTCAGAAATATTTGCTCCCTTCTCAGTTTGAGCAGATACGCGAACATGAAGTTTAGTTGTTAATTGCGTACCTTCTAGGCGACCATTAACTGTAAAGACACCTTCCTTGGCGTATTGGTCTGGACGAATCGTATCCCATGTAACCTTAGCTGATGAAACGTGACCATTTGAATCGTAGGTGCGAACACTTTCTGGTAATTGCGGCGCTTCTGCAATTGGAGTTGTCACACTGACTTCTTCAACTGAAACGATGCCTTCTACAGATACTTTAGCACGCGCTTCAAGATCCAGACCTTCAACTTTACCTAGAACTTCAAAGGTTTGATAGTGGTCGAGTTTTTCTTTTGGAATGGCTTGCCAAGTGACTTTGTGGGCTTTAGGGAAACCTTTGTCGTACTCAACTGTTACTGTTGCTGGAAGACTTGGTTCCTGATGCAAGTCTGTGACTACGTTTACAGGACGGATAGATTGCGCAACCTTCTTCTCAGTGTTGGCCTGAATCGTGAGATTGATTTGACCTGAAGCCCCCTCATATTCTGCTTTGAGAGTGACTGTTCCTGGCTTATGTAACTCAAGCATTCCTTTACGAACCGCGACTTCCCCTTCACCAATTGTAGAGAAGGTCACTTTATCAGCTGGTAAAACTGCTTGTGTTCCGTCTTGATAGTGAGCGAGTACAGACAATTTCACTGTTTGGTCTTCTTTAAGACCGTCAGCTTGCTCTACTTGTAAGCTCAAGTGGTCAATTTTCGGTGCTTCTTCAAGGAATTGAATTGCATAGGTTTGAAGAGGTCCACCATCTTTTGGTTGAACATAGATGCTTGCACGCATGTCGTTTGCTGCACTTGCTTGGACTACAGTAACATCCGCATTTTCAGCACTTGCTACAACTTCTGGCAAGGATGCACCGTAAGCAAGAGTTCGATATTGCATTGGATTTTGAGTAGTAAGACCAGTGACAGATTCGCCACCAACAGTTACAGTTGGTACTGCAGGAGCCGCAGGATTACCTTCTTCTACCACAAGGGTAGCGTGAATAGTCTCACCACCCAGTTGACCAGTCATTTGAATACGTGATCCTGCAACTGACAGTTTAGCTTTATCTGCTTCCGCAATCTCCCACTTATCAACTTCGTATTCTTGTACGCTTCCATCCGTAACAGCAATAGAAACGTATTTGTCAACAGCGCTCAAGTCTGTTCCTGGAGCAACACGCTTAACAGTTGGAAGCTCATTTGCGATTGCTAGAATTTCGACACGGGCCTCAACTTCGCGTCCGTCTGCCATACCTTTAACAGTCACAACTCCTGCTTGGCTCACATCAACTGAAGACCAAGTGACTGGACGTTTTTCACGACTGCCATCACTGTAGATAAAACCGACTGTCTTCGGCATTTTTGGCTCTTTCTCAATAACAGTACGTACTTTTGGTACTTCTGTACCTAAAACAGTTTTTTCTTGTCCTTCTTTCTTACCTGTAAAGACAGTGACTTGGTCCGATTTCAAGAGATCAGAGTGGGCAGTAAGGGTGAATTTACCTGCTTGCTCAGTTGATTTAACAATGGCAACCCCTTTACCGTTAAAGGCTCTGCGGATCCAAGAACCATCAGGTTGTGCCTTGTAGCGTTCACGGCTGGCTTGTTCCCCATTATCAACACCAACCAGTTGACCTTGTCCATGCAATTGGAAACGAACCAAATTATTGGCAGTTGGTACCACATTTCCTTGGCTGTCTACGATTTCATAGTAGATGTAAGTCAAGTCTTTTCCATCTGCAGCGATTGCGTGTTCTTCCTTGATGAGACGAACACCTGCAGGTTGACCTGCAGTGGTAATCTTGTCACGTGCAATTTCTTTACCAGCTTCATCACGAGCTACTGCTTCTAAGGTACCTGGTTGGTAAGCAACCTTCCACTCAAGATAGAGTTCCTTAGCATTGGCACCTTCTTGGTAGGTACGACCATCACTAGTTTGTTTTTTGTTGAACTTTTTAACACCGAGAGATTGACCGTTCAAGAACAATTCAACACTTGCAGCATTAGAGTAAGCGCGAACTGGAATCTTTCCTTGTGCATCTTCTACTTTAGAGGCCAAGTCTCTATTCTCCCAGTTCCAGTGAGGAAGAAGGTGAACCATTGGTTTCTTCTTGACAGAAACCCATTGGCTTTGGTAGAGGTAGAAGTCATGTTTTGGAATACCCGCTGTATCTACGATACCAAAGTAAGAGCTCTTAACGGGAGTTTGGTTTTGGTTGTGCCATGGTGTAGGTTCACCGATATAGTCCGTACCTGTCCAGATAAACTGTCCAGCATAGCCAGCGTTGTCACGATCAAACGTCCATGAATCTGTTGCCGTTTTACCCCAGCCAACTCGGTCATTACCATAGTCAGACTGTTCGTAATGACGCTCAGGTCCGTTACTATGTTTCAATTCCTGTTCAGGGCGATAGTAACTTCCACGTGTACGGGTAGCTGAAGATGTTTCGGAACCGTAAATCAACCAGTTTGGATGTTTCGCACGAAGTTTCTTGTAGTTGTCTTCTGAATAGTTGAAACCAACTGCATCCAGTTCATTAGCAATTTTCTCATGATCACCGCTACCATCACCAAAGCGGAACTTATCTGCTCCCATGGTAACATAACGTGTAGTATCAACATCTTTAATCACTTTTACTAAGCGTTTAACCGTTGCAAGAGAGTGAGCATTACCGTTAGCTTCACCGATTTCATTCCCTATAGACCACATGAAGACAGCTGGGTTGTTTTTATCTCTTTCGACCATGGTACGAAGATCATAGTCAGACCATTTTTCACCTTTTCTAGCTTCTGGGTGAGTAGCGTCTTTTTCAAAGAAACGTCCGTAGTCATAAGGTTTCTTGCCATTATACCACGTATCAAAGGCCTCTTCCTGAACGAGCAAACCAAGTTCTGCTGCGATTTGCAAGGTCTGTGGACTTGCAGGGTTATGAGTTGTACGGATGGCGTTAACGCCCATCTCCTTCATTTGTTTGAGACGACGGTATTCTGCCTTATAGTTTTCTTCTGCTCCAAGCGCTCCGTGGTCATGGTGCAAGGAAACACCATGGAATTTAATGCGTTCACCATTCAAAGAGAAACCTTCATTTGGAGTCCAATGATAGTAACGGTAACCAAACAAATCTTTCTTAGCATCAACCAATTGACCGTCACGGTAAACACGCGTAATCAATTCGTACAAGGCAGGTTTATCATTTAAAACGGTCCAGAGTTTTGGTTGTTCAACTTCTAAAATCGCATCAAGACTTGTTGATTCATGTGCTTTCAAGGTACGGCTCGCTGTACGAACCAAGCCTGTTACAGCCTGACCACCACGTTCAACGATTTGATACTCTGCCACCAGTTCATGGTCTTTATCGTCTGTATTGACAATCTTGCTGGCTACATGAGTTTCAACCTTGCCATGTTGCTGTTCTTTAAGTTTTGGTGTTAAGATGGTTGTCCCATTTTTCTCAACATGAACCTTATCTGTCACTTGCAAGGTCACATCACGGTAGATACCACTACCTGAGTACCAACGGCTACTTGGCTGTTTGTTAACCGCATGGACAGCAATCACATTCTCACGACCATCTTTGTGAAGGTATTTGGTGATATCGTATGAGAACTGGTTATATCCATTTGGATAATGCCCCACTAACTGGCCATTGACATAGACTTGAGAGTCCATATAGACACCATCAAAAGTGACACGAACATTTTTCTTGAGATCTTTTTCATCAAGTTTAAAGGTCTTGCGATACCAAGCTTCACCACCATTGAGCTGTCCACCCTCGTTTTGGGCAGGTGACTGATGGTCAAAATCGTTAAAGATACTCCAGTCGTGTGGGAGATCCAATTTTTGCCATGTTGATACATCTGCATCTGATTTCACAGCTTCTTTAGGATTCGCATTGAGTTTAAAGTGCCAATTTTGATTAAAATTCACTTTTCTATCTTCAATCATTTGATTCACTTCTTCATTTGTCGCAGCTTTCAACTCTTCCTTGACAGGCTTTTCTTGACTTGAAGCTTGAGATTCTACCTTTGGTGCTGTTTCTTCAGGTTTTAGAGATGCTTTCTCCTCTTTTGGAGCTACAGGTTCCTCTTCTTTCTTCTCTGGTTTGCTTGCTTCAATTGGAGCAGCTTGACTTTGGTCGACACTTGCAGCATCCTTGTGCTCTGCTACAGTTTGATCTTCTTTTTCCTCCACTGCCGGACTTTCCTCTTTTGCTTGTTCCACAGTGTGGGTGATAGGAGTTTCATCCGCGAAAACTGGTGGTTCTCCAATGACACTTCCTCCAAATAGAACCGCACAGGTTCCAATCATGACAGAGCAAGCGCCTACGGCAAACTTACGAATGCTGTAGACTCTTTTACGATTCCAATGGCCTTTTTCCATAAAATCCTCCTTTAGTAACCGCTTCCATTTATTTGTAAGCGTATTACTTTTTCATAGCCTTTTACCCTTATTTTATAAAATAATATAGGAAATTTCAATGCCCTAAACACAAAAAATCATATTTTTGATTGTTTTTTCTAAAATTTGTAGAAGATTCAAAAAACGTGAATATAGATTTAGAACAAAAAAACAAACATTTTTTGTCACTCAGTAAAATATCATAAAAAAGTTCCTTACAAAAGGAACCTTTTTTACTTATAATTAAAAGTCTCCCCTGCCAACTTATCGGCTAGCTTGGGAAAGAGGGTATAAAACTTATGGGCTAGATTCAACAAAACTGGGAGATTGAGTTCCCGTTTGTTTTTTTCCTATGATTTTGACAATTTTTCTAGCGACTACATCTGGTTCTAAGAGAAATCGGTCAACAGACTTGAGGTAGCTCCCATCTGACGTCAAATGAGGATTTCCATTAGCAAAGCGTTCTGGGAAAATCTGATACCACACGGTATTTGAAACCCAACTAGGAACCTGACATCCATCAATTTCGTGAACATAAGGAAGTTTAAAGCCATTTCCTTCAGCATCCAAGTTTTCTTGAGTATGTTCCTTATCTACATAAAAATACCCTTACCCTCTTTATCAAGGAGTTCAAAGAGATACTGAATGCGTAAAAAATCAACCGAGACTGTAATCTGCCAATAGTCAAATAGGGCATCTGAGGTTACTTTGGTCATTTCTTTCTTGGCTTCATACTTATCCTCAATGAAAATAAAGGGATCTCCATAGTGTAAGATAACCTTCTGGACATCATTTATCTTGGTTCTAATTCGGATATGTAGCTGATCTTCCTTGTAAAGATATGCATACTCTGATTCTGGTCTATGATAAATAGCTGTTAATTCCATCATTTGTCTCCTAAATAATCTATCATCAACAAAAACGCAAACGTTTTCATAATTAACAGAACTAGTATACTATTTTAGCTGTTTATTTGCAAATTTTATACCAGTTTTACGATAGATATATAAGATGGACAAGGGTAAAATTGAGTAGACTCTTTTTGAGCTTTAAAAAGAGAGTTTCCATGAACTGAAAAACTCTCTCATCATTACGAATCAGATGATTAAAATAAAAGCTATCTGATATCTTTAATCTTCTAAAATGAAAATTTCTTCAACATGTAGTCGTAGCAACCTTGCAATTTTCATTGCTAGTTCAAGTGTAGGATTGTACTTGTCATTCTCTATAGCAATTATGGTTTGTCGACTAACGCCTAATATTCTTGCCATATCTTCCTGACGTAGTCCCTCAGACTTTCTTAACTGTTTGATGTTATTTTTCATACAGCATTAGTCTTTCTGAAAAAAATAAACGCCAACAGCCAATACTACGATAACAGTGACAACTGCTAGAATGACTCCTTGAACAAGTTTATTTGGTTCTTTATACTCTTCATCACCAGCAATCATATTGCGTTTTATTGCGGTTTGAGCAAATCCTTGCACACTTACAGATAAGATCAAAATTAAGCAAGGAAGCATTTCAAGTTTGCCACCAACAACAAGTGCTTGATAGATATTAAATCCTGTCCATGCACATAAACCCAAAAGCGCTGTTTTATAGCCCCACTCCTCAGAACGCAACTGAATATCTCTGTCCATTTCATCCATCTTTTTCATGGCTTTGTTCCTCCAAATTTTTGTAATAATGTCAAGAGCTCTTTACATTTCTTATTATACTCTAAATCGATAAAATGTCAAGATATTTTAACATTTTTACTTTTTTTATTTTCTTCATCTATTCTAAGAATATTCCTAACTCCAATTTACAGTCTAATCAATCTGACAAAGGGCAAGTTCTTTTAATCCTATTTTATCTTGACTTCATAAGCTTCGGCTATAGATATACTTTCAGTTATGTTAGACTCGAAGTTTATCCTCTCTTTTCTGCTTTCTTATCTCTATTTATACCTTAAATGGGCTTAATCGTTATAAACTGCCTGTTTATCATGTGGTATTTTTCTACAAATTAGCAACCGAAAAAAATAAAAAGCCATTCCTCAAGGGAACAGCCTTTTCACTTATAATTAAAGGTTTCCCCAGCCAACTTATCTGCTAACTTGGGAAAGAGGGTATAAAACTTATGGGCTAGATTCAGTAAGAGCGGAAGATTGATTTCACGTTTGTTTTTGCCTATGGTCTTAACAATCTTTTGCGCGACAGCATCTGGTTCCAATAGAAAACGGTCGACCGATTTGAGGTAGGTCCCATCTGGGTCTGCCTGGTCAAAAAATCCTGTACGGATAGGTCCTGGATTAACCGTCGTTACATAGACACCATAGGGCATCAGTTCGAGACGCAGAGCGTTTGAAAATCCAATAGCCGCAAACTTGGTCGCTGAGTAGAGACTGGACTTACTAGTCGCTATCAAACCTGCCATGCTGACGATATTGATGATGTGGCCTTTTCGGCTTTCCTTCATGCGAGCTCCAAGACGACGAGACAGATTCATCAGAGCAAAGGTATTGACCTCAAACATCTGGTGAATGTCTTGATCAGAGATCTTGTCGAAATCTTCAAAAATTCCATAGCCAGCATTGTTAATCAAGACATCAATCTTGCCATAACGGAGATAGAGGTCAGCTACCAGAGCTTCTAGGGCTGAGTCATCAGTAATATCGATTTCAATCCATTCTACATGAGGATGCTTTGCATATAGTTGGGCTAGTTTTTCCTTGTTTCTACCTAGTAAGATGAGTTGGTCATTTGGCAAGAGTTTGACCATTTCTTGGGCTAAGCCACCGCTTGCCCCAGTGATGATGATGGTACGCATCTCTATTCCTTTCAAAGTTTTGATCAATTTAATGAAATCTTTTTCCAGCTAAATAATGAGCATAGGCTTGATCAATGACAGGAGCAAACAGATGATAATCCTCCCAGCTACCTAAAAATTCTAAAGGCAAGTCATATAAGTCATTGACTACAAATTCGGAATAATCATCCATATACTGATGTTCATAATAGTCATTTACAAAAGCCTGAAAATCCTTTGTAATATCCATTGTTCCCAGTTTACCATCGCACCAGTCTAAAAGATAATCAACACCCAAAGTTTGCTCGTTTTTTACACTTTGGAATACCGTTTCTTCATCAGGAAACATCAATTCTTTTGCATCATGCAGGATGAGCCAAGTAACGAAAAAACCGATATGATTCGCAGCCCAACGATAAATCTCCCGATAATCTTTTTGAGTTAACTCTTCTTTTTGTAATGAATAGCTGTGCAAGTAGTTGGTTAAGGCATTCTCAAAATACCAATCCGCTTTATCCAATAAACGATTTTCAACAGTCATCTTAATTCCCTCTCAACGAACTGTAACATTATAACTCAACCTCTTCCAAGTCTTTGACGACATGGACATTCTCAAAAATACTAGCTGCATCTTTCTTAAGCTGACTAATATCCTTTGATAGGAAGCGGGCACTGATATGGTTGAGCAAGAGGCGCTTAGCACTGGCTTCTGCTGCTACTTGTGCTGCCTGCATATTGGTTGAGTGACCGTGATTGCGAGCAATTTTTTCATCTCCCTTGCCATAAGTCGACTCATGGACAAGGACATCGGCATTGACAGCTAAACGCACACTAGCATTGGTTTTACGGGTGTCACCCAGAATGGTGATAATCTTACCTGGACGGGGAGCTGAGATATAGTCTGCTGCCTTGATTTCAGTTCCATCTTCGAGAACAACGTCCTGGCCGTTTTTGATCTTTCCAAAAAGCGGACCAAATGGAACACCAGCAGCCTTAAGTTTTTCAGCATCCAAGGTCCCTTCTAGATCCTTTTGCATGACACGATAACCAACGCAGAAAATAGTGTGGTCCAGCTCCTCTGCATACACAGTGAATTTATCGGTCTCAAAGATTTTCCCTAGAGAATCTTGGTCAAACTCATGAAAATGAATGCGGTAAGGCAGACGAGAGCCTGACACACGAAGGCTGGTTAAGACAAATGACTTGATTCCTTGCGGTCCATAGATGTCCAAATCTGTCTGCTCTTCATTGGCCTGAAAAGCACGGCTAGAGAGAAATCCTGGCAATCCAAAGATGTGGTCTCCATGCAGGTGGGTGATAAAGATTTTGCTGACCTTCCGTGGTCGAATCGTGGTTTCCAGAATGCGATTTTGCGTTCCTTCTCCACAGTCAAAGAGCCAAACTTCGTTAATCTCATCCAAGAGTTTCAGGGCGAGACTTGAAACGTTGCGGGCTTTAGAGGGCTGACCGGCCCCTGTTCCTAAAAATTGAATATCCATTCGATACTTTCTAATTAATCAATATATAACATAGCTGTGCGATTTTCCGATCGGAAATAGCGACTGCCAGAAAAAGCAACAGCTTCTTGCAGTAAATCCTCTTGGCTGTAGCCTTTGAGACGCTTGCGACCATCTGCTAAACTTTCTAAATCAGTCAAAGCTGTGAGATTCTTCACACTAACAACTTCTTCATCTCCGACAGGCTTCATGTAAATCTTTCCAGACTCCTCAAAGACTAGTTGATGGGGGAAAATTTGCGCAATCTCAAAAAGTAAGTCATCCGAGATTTCCTCTTCATTTTCAGAGAAAATTCGCCCCAAGCCCTCACTCTCATAGCAAAATCCAAAAGATTTACCAGACAGATTAAGACGAATAAAAGGCTTATTTTCAAAGGTGAAACTTGGCTCAGCATTGTAGAGATTCAGTTCATGACTGAGTTCTGCAAAGTAATCTGTCGCAGCTTGAGGGCTCTTTTTCTGGTAGAGTTCAGCAAAGTAGGCATTGACGACACTCGGAGGAGGTGTGATAAGTGCCAACTGCTCCTGCTCTGTTTTGCCAGCTAGAAGTTGATCCAGATAGACCTTATCCAAGCTTGTATAACCTCCATATTTTAGAGCCAACGTTTTAATGTCAGTCATAAAATTCCTCTAACCTCCATTTATTTTTCTCGGAAATGTAGCCTGTAATCACTTCTTCATCATCTTGATAGTCCCGCTCTTCCAGAATCGCCACACTTTCTAGATCATGAATCTTGTAAGACTTTGAAAAAGGCACGCGCAGGGTAAATCTCTCAAAAATATCCTTGATTTTCTCTAAAAATAAAGCCTGCAACTGCTCACGACTATCCTCAGACTTGGCAGAAATGAGGGCATACGGCGTTTGAGTAGGCGTGAAATCCTCCACCAAATCCGCTTTATTATAAAGGGGCAGACGAGGAATATCCTCCATATCCAAGTCTTTCATGATAGACAGAACCGTTTTTTCATGCTCCTCGTGGTAAGGATTGCTGGCATCGATGACATGCACCAGAAGGTCTACATGCTTACTTTCTTCCAAGGTTGACTTGAAACTGGACACCAACTCTGTCGGCAAATCTTGGATAAAACCCACGGTATCTGTCAAAGTTACTTGGAGATTGCCTCCCAGATGGATACTCTTAGTCGTCGCATCCAGGGTCGCAAACAGCTCATCTGCTTCATACTGAGTCTTGCTGGTCAAGGTGTTCATGATGGTTGATTTCCCAGCATTGGTGTAGCCAATTAAGCCAATCTTAAAGGTACTCGACTCCAGACGTTTTTCTCTGACTGTCGCCCGATTTTTCTCAACCACCTTGAGCTGGCGCTCGATATCTGTAATTTGATTACGAACACTACGACGGTTCAGTTCCAGCTGGCTTTCACCAGGTCCACGGGAACCAATTCCCCCAGCCTGACGACTGAGCATGATTCCTTGACCAACCAAGCGAGGCAAGAGATATTTGAGCTGGGCCAGGTGGACTTGGAGTTTCCCTTCATGGCTTCGAGCCCGCATAGCAAAGATATCCAAAATCAACTGCATACGGTCAATCACCTTGACACCCAGAACTTCTTCTAGATTGACATTTTGCCGTTGTGTCAGACGATTATTGACGATGACAGTAGTAATTTCTTCTGCATCCACCATTCGCGCAATCTCTTCCAACTTACCAGAACCGACAAAGGTCTTGGAGTCATACTTTTCCCGTTTTTGCCTGTAACTACCTACTACGACTGCTCCAGCAGTCTTAGCCAGACTGGCCAATTCTTCCATGGAGAGGTCAAAATTGTCCATGCCCTGCAATTCCACACCGATGAGCAGGACCCGTTCCTCTTTTTTCTCCGTTTCAATCATTTAAAAACTCCTCAATCTGGCTTAGAATGCGGTCCTTCACGCCAGACTCTCCGATCTGATAAAAGGTCACCTGCATGCGATTACGGAACCAGGTCAGCTGACGCTTAGCAAAACGACGCGTTGCCTGTTTGAGACTCTCGCTGGCTTCCTCGAGTGTCTGCTCCCCACGAAAATAAGGAAAAAGTTCCTTATAGCCAATGCCTTTGGCAGCCTGCACATCTGGATAATGGTCAAAAAGCCACTTAGCCTCATCCAAAAGTCCAGCCTCAAACATCAAATCCACTCGGTGGTTGATACGCTCATAGAGTTGACTGCGTTCATCATCTAAGCAGATAATCAGTGGTTCATAAGGACTTTCTTGATTTTCCAAATCCTGACCAAAATGGACGATTTCCAAGGCACGCATGGCACGACGACGGTTAAACTGGGGAATTTCAAGGCCTGCTTGCTTCACGAGATGGACTAATTCCTCATCTGAATAAGGCTCCAAGCTAGCCCGATAAGCTACAATCTCCTCATGAGGTGTTTCCCCACCTAGATGGTAGCCTTCTAACAAGCTCTGGATATAAAGCCCAGTGCCACCAGCGATAATGGCTAGCTTGCCACGGCTTTGAATATCCTCAATAGCCTTCTTAGCTTCTGAAACAAAATCAAAAGCCGAGTAAGACTCGGTCACCTCTCTGACATCAATCAAATGATGAGGAACAGATGCTTGCTCCTCTGGGCTAGCCTTGGCCGTCCCAATATCCAATCCTCTGTATACTTGCTGACTGTCACCACTGATCACCTCTCCACCAAAGCGCTTGGCCACTTCAATAGCAAGGGCTGTTTTCCCAACAGCAGTCGGTCCAACAATCACAATTATTTTTGTTTTCATCTTTTTTCCTTGAAAAATTCCCATTTTTTCGTTACTATTATTATATCACAAAAAGGTCGGTCAGAAAAATGCTACCTCTTGAGGAGCCTGGCTGATCGGGAAGATAAAGGAGGAAGACTCATGGCTAAAGGATTCGCTAAAGGTCTTGTAACAGGTGTCGCAGGAACTGTCGCTGCCGTTGCAGGTGCAGTATACGCAATTAAAAAGAAAGTGATTGAGCCAGAAGAGCAAAAAGCAGCTTTCATCGAAGAAAATCGTAAAAAAGCGGCTCGCCGTCGCGTATCACATTAAGCAACAAAAGAAGTTGAGAAATCTCAACTTCTTTTTATTTTCTTTTATACTCAATGAAAATCAAAGAGCAAACTAGGAAGCTAGCCGCAGGCTGTACTTGAGTACGGTAAGGCGACGCTGACGTGGTTTGAATTTGATTTTCGAAGAGTATTAAATAGCCAAATCAAACTTCAGTTGTGGCTTGACTGGATCATAGTCAACCAACTCAAAGTCTTCGACTTTGATATCAAAGAAATTAGTCCCATCAGGAACATTTAAAACCAAGCGTGGTTGGCAGTTTGACGGCTCACGACGAAGCAATTCCTCTGCTTGTTCAAACTGATTATCATAGATATGAAGGTTGTTGATAAAATAGAAAAACTTCCCAACCTTCCAGCCGAAATGCTTGGCAATCATCATCTGTAGAGCCACATACTGCATAGCATTAATGTGGTGAGCAACCAGCATATCATTCGAGCGCTGGGTCAAAGTCGCATCCAGATAGATGTCCCCATCAACTCGACGGACATCAAACATAGTCTGGAAAGCACATGGAAGGAGGCCGTCTGTCTCCTCAAAAGCCTCGTAATCCCAGAGCGAGATGATATTGCGACGATTCCAAGGGTTAGCTTCCAACTGCTTGAGAATCTTGTTAATGATGTCGTGTTTCTTAACGACCGCCCCATAGCGTTCACCGATGGTTCCTGTCTCTCCCACTTCCCAGTCATTCCAGTAGTGAACATTGTACTTGTCATTGAGCACTTCTAGGCTATTAGACTGATCTTGATAAATCCAGAGTACTTCCTTGATGGCGGATTTGATAGCAATCGGGCGCAAGGTTGTGATGGGAAATTCCCCCTTGGCCAAGTCGTACTCAGCAAAGGCACCCGTTATGTACTTGGAGTTGGCAACAGTCCCATCCTTGTACTTGGGACGTGCTTGTTCAGAAAAGACGCCGTCTTTGAGGATTCGTTCAATATTTTCTTTAAAAATCGTATCTGCTTTTGTCATTTACTCTCACCTTATTTATTGTCCTAACTAGTATAGCATAAAAAAAGAAAGGAGGAAAATCACTGGCTTTAAAGTAGTGTTTTTCCTCCTTTTATGATCTTATTGCAATACAAGTGATGCTGCTCCGATAACTCCAGCGTCATTTCCTAGAGTTGCGAGAGCTAATTTAGTTGATGTGCGTACTTGTGGGAAGGTATTTTCGTCATAGACCTTTTGCACACCTTGGAGAAGGAATTCTCCTGCAGCTGATACACCACCACCGATGACGATTGTTGAAGGGTTGAGGATGGAGCCGATATTGGCACAAGCGATTCCCAAGTAACGTGAGAAGTTACGGTAAACGATCAGGGCAAGATCGTCTCCTTCTTTTGCAAGATCAAAAACAGTTTTAGCAGTTACTTCTTCTCCATCGTCGATCAAGCGTTTCAAAGTCGCATCGCCTTCGTATTCATCAGCGTAACGACGTGTCAAGTTGACAATCCCTGTTGCAGAAGCAACTGTCTCAAGACAGCCTTTCTTACCGCAAGTACATGCGATCGGTTGGTCAAAGTCAACAGTGATGTGACCAAGCTCTCCTGCTGCACCAGCAACACCGTGAAGCAATTTGCCTTCTGCCACGATACCGCCACCAACACCTGTACCAAGTGTCATAAAGACAACGTCTGGTTGGTTTTCACCAGCCCCCATCCAGCGCTCACCAAGAGCAGCTACGTTGGCATCATTATCAATGAAGAATGGAATCCCCAAGGCTTTTTCAATCTTTTCTTTAATTGGTTGAAGGGTTTTCCAGTTGAGGTTGTAGGCACCGATAACAGTCCCTTTTTCACGGTCAACCACACCAGGTGATCCCATCCCAATACCTCGGAAATCCGTAGCTGACAATCCAAGCAAGTCCAAACGATGCTGAATAGACTCAATCATATCATCTACAATGTGGCTTCCTTCGTCCAAAATGTTGGTCTTGATAGACCATTTTTCTTGGATTTCTCCTTCTTGAGTTAAAATCGCAAACTTGATAGATGTTCCACCAAGGTCAATCCCAATAATCTTTTGACTCATCGTCTTCTCCTTTTTAATTGAAAATGCTTACAGATATAGTATAACAAAATCGTCTCTTTTGTGCAAAGGTTTGCAGGCTACAAGCCAAAATTAAAACATCTCATTTGCTTCACTATTTGTAAAAATTAGTCACCTAAATGTTGAATGGCATAGTTTGCTTCTTCTTTGGTAAATTTGTCAATACTAGGAGAAGTTAGCCTGTTATAAATTCGCGTTTTTGAGAGATTGCTATATTTTCGGTATTCCCTTGCTGTAGCTAAGGCATTCGCCTTATAGTCTGCTTTCAAATGATTGATAGCATATTGTGCAGTGTCACTATTAAAACCTTTAAAAATTAATAGATCATAAATTCCTTTTTTTGACAAATGGATATTATTATAACCTTGTGCTTTCTTTAAAGCTGCTGCATATTGATTCCCGTCTGCTGGTTTTGGTTGCCAGACACCATCGTATCCTACATAGTAACGACCACCATCTACCCATTTATCCCTTACCATTTTGCCTTCAGAATCAACATAGTAACGACCGCCATCTACCCATTCATTCTTGGCCATCTTACCATCCGATTTATAATAATAAGCTCCTACCCATTTATTGCGAGGATAGTTGCCTTCTGATGGTAGATTAAGTTTTTGAATAGCATAGTTGGCTTCTTCTTTGGTAAATTTGTCAATACTAGGAGAGGTCAGCTTTCTATATATTTCTGACCTAGATGAACTACCATATTTTAAATGTTCCCTTGCTGTAGCTAAGGCATTCGCCTTATAGTCTGCTTTCAAATGATTGATAGCATATTGTGCAGTGTCACTATTAAAACCTTTAAAAATTAATAGATCATAAATTCCTTTTTTTGACAAATGGATATTATTATAACCTTGTGCTTTCTTTAAAGCTGCTGCATATTGATTCCCGTCTGCTGGTTTTGGTTGCCAGACACCATCGTAGCCTACATAGTAACGGCCACCATCTACCCATTTATCCGTTACCATATAACCTTCAGAATCAACATAGTAACGACCGCCATCTACCCATTCATTCTTGGCCATCTTACCGTCTGATTTGAGATAATATTTACCTATCCATTTGTTGCGAGCGTAGCTGCCGTCTGCTGTTAGATAATAATAGGATCCATAGTTTTTATCATAAATCCATTCACTTTTTACCTTTTTTCCATCAGAATCAACATAATAACGACCACCATCTACCCATTCATTTTTAGCTCTCTTTCCATCTGATTTGAGGTAGTAATTTCCTACCCAGCCAGACTGAACTTTAGATTGTGATTTATCCTGTTTAGGAGTTGTTTCTTTAGTTTTTTCAGCCGGTTTTGGTGCTGGTGTTTTTGGTTTCTCAGCAGGTTTTTGTGCTGGTTTCGGTGCTGGTGTTTTTGGTTTCTCAGCAGGTTTTTGAGCTGGCGTTTTCGGTTTCTCAGCTGGTTTTGGTGCTGGCTTTGGCGCTGGTTTTGGTTGCCACACACCATCGTCTCCTACATAATAACGACCACCATCTACCCATTCATTTTTGGCCATCTTACCATCTGATTTTAGATAGTAATTACCTACCCATTTGTTGCGAGCGTAGCTGCCTTCTGCTGTTAGATAATAATAGGATCCATAGTTTTTGTCATAAATCCACTCAGCTTTAGCCATCTTACCATCTGATTTAAGATAGTAATTGCCTACCCATGTGTTGCGAGCGTAGCTGCCTTCTCCTGTTAAATAATAGTATGACCCATAGTTATTGTCATAAATCCATTCATTTTTAGCTCTTTTCCCGTCTGATTTTAGATAGTAATTACCTACCCATGCGTTTCGAGCGTAGCTACCTTCTGCGGTTAGATAATAATAGGATCCATAGTTTTTATCATAAATCCATTCACTCTTAGCCATTTTACCATCTGATTTAAGATAGTAATTGCCTACCCAAGCATTTTGGACATAGTTTCCCGAAGCATTTAGATAGAAATAAGAATTAGCTTTTTTATCAAAAATCCACTTATTTATAACTTTAGTACCATTTTGATAGTACGATGAGCCTACCCAACCAGACTGAGCTGTAGATTTGGACTTATCCTCTTTAGGACTTGTATTTTTAGGTTTCTCAGCAGGTTTTTGAGCTGGTGTTTTCGGTTTCTCAGCTGGTTTCGGCGCTGGCTTTGGCGCTGGTTTTGGTTCTGGTTTCGGTGCTGGTGTTTTTGGTTTCTCAGCAGGATTTTGCGCTGGTGTTTTTGATTTTTCAGCTTGATTTGGCGCCGAAGTTGTATTCTCTTTTACAACCTTACCATTTTTAGATGCATCCTTTTCTTGAGCAGAAACATGCTGAGCCGAAAAAGGAAAGTCTCCAGTTGTATCTGATAATGCAATAAGTCCCAGTGTTGCAGTTGCTAAGCTGGTTACTAAAATTTTTTTTGATTTTTTCATAAAAATCTCCATTATTTTTATTGATTTATACTTATAGTATACCATATATTTAATTTTGCTTTCAAATCAAATATTAAATATTAACAAATAAATCTAAAACTTAATTGAAAAATCCATAGTTATATCACTTCCAACTCATACAATTTTCTCACTGCGTTACAGCCATAGATAGTTTCCGCTTGGTTCAAGTCTGCCAAAGTCAGAACTTTTTCCTCTACCTGTCCTGTTTCTAGCAAATGCTGGCGGTAGATTCCTGGTAAAATTCCTTGACTGATGGGTGGTGTGTAGAGTTTACCATTAATTTTTAAGACCAGATTTCCAATAGAGGTTTCAAGCAATTCTCCTGCTACATTATAGTAAATGATTTCCTGTTCCCCTAGACTTAAGTGTGGTCTATTAGTTGTTTTAAAGTAGGTAAAGGATTGATTCAAATCTGTTTCTTGCAGACAAAGTTTGGCTTTGCAGAAGCTTGGACTGAGGGGTGTTAAGATTTGGCGGCTGAGTTCTATCTCTCCAGACTTGCTGAGGGTAATTCGCAAGCGGTAGTCTTGGTGGGAATCACAAGCTTGACACTCTTCCTCTATCTTTTGTCTCAGTTCTTCTGGATCAAAAGGAAAGGCAAAATAACGACTCGCCTTTGTCAGTCTTTCCAGATGTTGATCTTCAAAAAGCAGTTGTTTTTGGCTGATTTTCCCAGTTGTAATCAATTGGAAACGTGCTTGTTTACGATAGAGAACAGCTGCTTTTTGATGAACTTCTCGGTATTCAGATTCCCAAGTACTATCCCAAGTAATGCCACCACCCACTCCATATATGGCTTTCCCTTGATGCAGTTGAATGGTCCGAATGGCGACATTGAAAATCCGTCGTCCATTTGGAAGCAAGAGACCAATCGTTCCGCAGTAAACTCCTCTGGGTTGAGGCTCCAAGTTCTTGATGATTTCCATGGTCGCAATTTTCGGTGCTCCTGTGATGGAACCACATGGAAAGAGCGAACGGAAGATTTCAACTAGGTCAACATCCGGTCGTAACTGACTCTTAATGGTCGAAGTCATTTGCCAAACGGTTGAATACTGCTCCACTTGGCAAAGACGCTCCACGTGCTCACTCCCCACCTCAGAAATACGGTTCATATCGTTGCGCAAGAGATCTACAATCATCATATTCTCTGAGCGATTTTTAGGATCCTGTTCTAGCCAACTAGCTTGGGCAAGGTCTTCTTGGTCGGTCAACCCGCGCTGGGTCGTCCCCTTCATTGGGCGAGTCGTTAATTCCCGGTCAATTTGCTCAAAAAAGAGCTCTGGGCTCATGGAAATCACTGCCATCTCGTCATGTTCTACATAAGCATTGTAGCCCGCCTCCTGTTCTACCACCATACGATTGTAGATGGCAAAAGGATTGGCACTTAAGTCCTGCTTGAGTTGGACGGTGTAGTTGACCTGGTAGGTGTCCCCTTGACGCAAATGATGGTGAATCTGGGCAATAGCCTTTTCATAATTTTCTGCAGATGTTTCTTCTTGCCACTTTGAAGGCAAATCAACTTCCTCATAAGTCAGAGGAGTAGGCGATGTTTCTACCCTATCATGAACTGTAAAATATAGCAGATACTCTGCCAGTAAAGGAGCTTTATGAACTGCTAGTTTCTCCTCAAATGCAGGTGCAGCCTCGTAGCTGACATAGCCCACGACATAATAGCCCTGCTCTTGGTAGCTTTCCACTTGTGCCAGCAGGTCCGTCACTTCTGCTAAATCTCTCGTTTTTAACTCTTTGATAGGCTGAGTGAAGGTGTATCTCTCCCCCAAAGCCCTAAAATCAATCACTGTTTTTCTATGCATATCTTAAGTATAGCACA
The DNA here is from genome assembly GCF_026782085.1 of Streptococcus oralis. Taxonomy (GTDB): domain Bacteria; phylum Bacillota; class Bacilli; order Lactobacillales; family Streptococcaceae; genus Streptococcus; species Streptococcus oralis_DA. The sequence continues at coordinate 129,686 of NZ_JAKUVW010000007.1, read as the reverse complement.
AAAAAGCCGACCTAGAACAGCTAAATCTAGCTTTGTTTACTGATTTCTATAACAAAAAATCTTCTCTAAATTGCTTTTTTCTACTTTTGGCAATTCTCCATCAGATAGCACCCCTTCTTCTTGTAAATACTGGTCTTATTTGGAGCACTTTACACAAAATTCGGCAAAAGACAGAGGAAGTAATGGTATAGATACCATTACTTCCTCTGTCTTTTGCTTTTCTTCTTTTACTACAGAATAATTTCACGACTTTCTGATAGAATCTTCTGGATAATGCGCACGCGCACCTCCGATTAGTTTGGGACGACTAGCTAGAGCCGTTACATGGGCATGACCAATTTCTCTCAAAAGAGGGCGAATCGGAACCTGAACATGCTTGACATGCATGCCAATTGCAGTGTCTCCGATATCCAATCCAGCATGGGCCTTGATAAATTCAACCTCAACAGGATCCTGCATAAACTTGAAGGCTGCCAACTGACCCGAACCTCCTGCATGAAGTGTAGGAAGGACACTAACAATCTCCAAACCAAACTGCTCTGCCACCTGACGTTCAACAACGAGAGCTCGATTGACATGTTCACAACCTTGAACGGCTAGATGAATTGCTTTTCCCTCTAGGATAGCTAGAATGGTTTTCACAATGATTTCCCCAATTTCTTGACTGGATTCCTTACCAATCTGACCACCCATCACCTCACTAGAAGAAAGGCCCAAAACAAAGATAGCTCCTTGCTTCAAATTAGCCTTTTCTAATACATCTTCTACAATCTGGCTTGTTGCTCTTTGAATGTCTTTTTCCTTCATACTTGATACCTCTTTTGTCACTATCTATCATATCTTTTTTTACTGATTTTATCAAGGCCAACTAATCATTCTGAATTTTAAAAGCAAAACTCCCAGAATAGACTGGGAGTTAGCTAATTACTATTTTATTAATGTATATTTCAACTGTTGTCCCTTTTTCGGGTGCAGAATTAATCTTCATCTGGTAATTGTCTCCAAAATGAAGTTTGAGTCGTTGGTCGACATTTTGAAGACCAACTCCCCCACGTTTGAGCTGACTTTGACTACTATCGCCAGCAGCTTGGAAACCAACACCATCATCCTCAATGCGGATGACAAGCCCTGAATCCTTTTTCTGGACGGAAACTTTAATATGTCCCTGTCCATCTTTCTCCTTGATGCCGTGATAAAGGGCATTTTCTACAAGGGGTTGTAGCACCAGTTTAGGCAAGAGTAGGTTACCAAAGTCAGGATTTTCAGCAATTTCATACTCCAGCTTATCACCATAGCGTTGTTTCTGGATAAAGAGGTACTGGCGGACATGATTGATTTCATCAGAAAGAGAAATCAAATCCTTGCCTTGATTGAGCGCCAAGCGGAAATAGGTTGCCAAAGACTTGGTCACCTGAACCACTCGCTGACTATCCTGAAACTCAGCCATCCAGATGATAGTGTCCAAAGTATTATAGAGGAAATGGGGGTTAATCTGGCTCGACAAGGCTTGAAGTTCATACTGCCGGGTCGCTTCTTCCTGCCTGCGCACATCTGCCATCAGCTGATCAATCTGATCCAACATAGCATTAAACTGGCGAGTCACTTCTCTCAGTTCATAGGCACCAGCTTCTTTGGCTCGAAGATTTTGTGTACCAGAAGCAATTTCCAGCATGGTTTCTCTTAGGTCCTTCAAAGGAGCAATCCAGCGTTTGAGACTGAACCACACCAAGCAGAGACAGGCGAGAAGAGATAAGGCACTAGCACCCAGCAAGGTCCACAAAAGTTGACTCCGAACCTGGTCTAACTTCTCCAGCGAAGACACGCCTATAACCGTCCAATCTGTTCCTGCAATCTTTTCCTGACTAACGTAGGATTGATGGTCCAGCGTATAGCCCTGTCCCGTCTCGATGTAGGGTTTCATAGCCTCCATTTCGCTAGACGAGCTATAAACTGTGTGTTGCGGATGGTAGACAAATTCATGCTTTTCATTGATGATAAAGGCAAAGCCCTGCTGGCCCAACTGGAGTTGATTGAGATAGGCTTCCAGAGTTTCGTAGGAAATATCCAAACGAAGTACGCCAAGATTGGCCCCCTCTGCATCAACAAGTTCCTGAGTAACAGAAATGACCCACTGGCTGTCTGATTTACGAGCTGGTGTCAAAACTGGCTTAGCTCCCTGATGGATAGCCTTTTGGTACCAATCCTCTGCCATCATATCTGAGGAAGTTTTCATCTGCACACTGTCATCTGTGGAAATAACCTGACCGGATTTGGTTACCAGTACCACCATTTTCAAGTCCTGGTCTGCCTTTAAGATCGTCAAAAACAGATCTCGGATTTCCTCGACCTTGTCTTGACTGGGATTCTCAGCATAGGCTAGGACATCCTTCTGCTGGGTCAAACTAGTCGAGGTTGTTTCTAATTTTTTGATATAAGACTGGATAAAGTGGCTAGCCTGACTGATAGTCGTTTGGCTATTGCCTTCAATGCTAGCCTCAATGGCTGAAGAACTCGATTGATAGTAGAAAGTCCCAACCAGAGCTAGGAGAATAAGAAATACTAGAAAGATGGAAATAACCATTCTAACTAGGAGAGAAGAACGCTTCATTGACCTTCCCCCTTCTTAAACTGACGAGGTGTCACACCTGCAATCTGTTTAAAGCGTTGGGTAAAGTAGTTCATATCTTCAAAACCAACCTTTTCGGCTATCTCATAAATCTTTAAATCCGTGGTCAGAAGCAAGAGCTTGGCTTGTTTGACACGCTCTCTCACCAGATAATCCTGAAAAGGTAGGCCCAACTCTTTCTTAATCAAGGAGCTCAGATAAGTCGAACTAAAACCCAAGTCACTGGCCAAGCTCTTTAAACTGAATTGGCTATCAGCTAGATGGGACTGGATTTTCTGGGCCAGATTTCCCTCAAACTTATCAGTTAATAAATCTTGTAACTGCTCTTCCTTTTCTTCCTTGTCTAGTTTTTGCTTGATTTTCCCCAACATTTCCTCAATATCCTGACGCGAAAAGGGTTTGAGCAAGTAGTCATCTACACCGAGTTTGACGGCAGACAAGGCATAATCAAAATCATCGTAACCTGTCAAAAAAACTAGGTGAACCTGAGGATAGGTTTCTCGGACCAGACTGGCCAACTGGATGCCATTTAGCTGAGGCATATTGATATCAGTTAAAATGATATCTGGCACCTGCTTTTGTATCAATTCCCAAGCCTGTCTTCCATTTTCAGCCTGACCGATGATTTCCATATCGTAGGCCGCTACATTGACCAGCTTGGTCAAACCTTGTCTTACCAGATATTCATCTTCTACGATTAAGATTGTGTAGGTCATGCTCCGCTCCTTTACCACTTACTAGTATCAGTATAGCAAAATTCTCCTCTAACTGCTTAGGAAAGACTTCTTAATCAACATAATCTAGTAAATAGGCATAGCCTTTTTCTTCCATTTGGTCTTTGGGAATAAATCGGATAGAGAGACTATTGATACAGTAGCGCAAGCCACCCTTGTCCTGTGGTCCATCCGTAAAGACATGGCCAAGATGAGAATCTCCAACTCGGCTCCGCACTTCCATGCGTGTCATATTGTAAGACTTATCTTCCTTGTAGGTAGCAACATCTGGGCTGATGGGTTGGGTGAAACTAGGCCAGCCACAACCAGACTCAAACTTGTCCTTTGATGAAAAGAGGGGTTCGCCAGTTGCCACATCCACATAGATACCAGATTCAAATTTATCCCAGTAGCGGTTTGAAAAAGCTCGTTCTGTTTGATTTTTCTGGGTAACGGCATACTCCTCAGGTGACAAGGTCTTTTTCAATTCCTCATCACTGGGTTTAGGATATTTGCTGGCATCGATGACGGGATAGGCAGCCTGATTGACATTGATATGACAGTAGCCATTTGGATTTTTCTTGAGGTAGTCTTGGTGATAATCTTCCGCCACCACAAAATTCTTCAAGTTTTCCTTTTCAACTGCCAGAGGTTGGTCGTATTTCTTAGCAACTTCATCAAAGACTTGGTTGATTACTTCCAAATCCTTTTCATCTGTGTAATAAACGCCGGTACGATACTGGGTCCCCACATCATTTCCTTGTTTATTTTTGCTGGTTGGGTTGATAATGCGGAAGTAATGAAGCAGGATTTCCTTGAGGGAAATTTGATTAGCGTCATAGGTGACATGGACAGTCTCTGCATGTCCTGTTTGGTTAATCAATTCGTACTTGGTTGTTTCCCCTCTACCATTTGCATAGCCTGAAACGGCATCTGTCACTCCAGGAACGCGTGAGAAGTATTCCTCCACTCCCCAGAAACATCCCCCAGCTAGATAAATTTCGTGCAAGTCTGCGTCTTTACTCACTTCTGTTTTTTTCACTGTTTTTCCTCCTTGACTAACTGATGCTTTCTCAATTTGCGAGCTATCTGTCTGCCCTGTATTTCGCATCAATAGAAAATAGAAACCAGTTATGGCTAGGAGAATGACCCCTGCCAAGACAAAAAGTTTTACTTTATCATTCATGGTCTTTCTCTACCCCATTTCTTTCAATGTTTTTAAAATCATATCCTTATCCATAAAACCTGGTTGCATTTTGATCAGCTTGCCTTCCTTGTCTATAAAGGCTTGGGTTGGGTAAGAACGGACACCATAACTTTCCAAGAGTTTACCTGACGGGTCGATTAAAACTGGAAAATTTTTATAATCCAATCCCTTATACCAGTTCTTAAAGTCAGCTTCAGATTGTTCTCCCTTGTGGCCTGGTGACACCACTGTCAAGACCACATAGTCATCACCAGCATCTTTAGCGATTTCATCCGTATCCGGAAGACTGGCTAGACAGATGGAACACCAAGAAGCCCAAAATTTGAGATAAACTTTCTTGCCCTTGTAATCAGACAAACAATAGGTCTTGCCATCTACACCTGTCAGTTCAAAATCAGCGACCGCCTGACCTTTAGTCGCAGTTTGCGCACTTACTTGTTCTGTTTTTGTTTGCTCCTTCATAGTAGACTCGTCTGACATGTTTTTAGCCGAACAGGCTGCCAAACAACAGATTGAGCCTACTCCAAGGAGACATGTTTGCCATTTTTTCATTTCTTCTTCCTCTCTATTCAAATAATGTAGTCAAAATGGAAGCATTTCCCAAAAGCACCAAGATTCCCATCACGATAATGAGGAAACCACCCACTTTTTTGAGGGTTCCGAGGTAAGGATGGAGTTTGCGGAAATGTTTCAAAACATAGCTGGAGGCAAGAGCTAGAACTAAAAATGGTAGCGCCAATCCCAGCGTGTAAACCAACATGAGACCAGCTCCCTGCCAAGCTCCTGAACCACCTGAAGCTGCCAAGGCCAAAACAGAGCCCAGAACCGGCCCCACACATGGCGTCCAAGCAAAACTAAAGGTCAACCCCAGTAAAAATGCCTGACTATAGCCGTTACCCTTCTGCCCTTGTCTCTTTAATTGTAGCCTTCTTTCCTTGTAGAGCCCCTGCAAATGTAAGACTTCCATCTGGTGCAAGCCCAAGAGAATGATAACCGCACCCGTCACATACTGAAACCAGGAAGCATACAGCAAATTGCCTAAAAAACCAGCTCCATAACCCAGTAAGATAAAGATAAAAGAAATCCCCGCTATAAAGGCCAAAGTTCGCAATAAACTAACAACTGAGATTGAAAATTTTTCGCTAGAAGCCTGAGCGCCATCTTTGTCATCCAACAAAATCCCTGCATAGACAGGCAACAAGGGTAAAATACAAGGAGAAAAGAAGGAAAGAATTCCAGCAAGAAAAACACTGATAAAAAAGATTACATTGTCCATTGCCTTCCTCCATTCTTTGATTTGATAGGTATATTATATCCCCAAAACTCCAGAAAAAACAGGGAACATGATAGGGAAAAATAGGAATTTAATCAGTTTATTTAGAAATCTGGCACAAAAAAAGCCAGACAAGGTCTGACTTTGGTAGAAACAGAAAAGAGAATCACCTGTCCTCCCTACTTATCTGGTAATAAATAAGGTCCGCAACGTAGTCTTTTCTCTCCACACCATTGGTAATGGTTTTTAGATAAGACATTCCCGCTTTTTCCATCACACGGCCTGAAGCTGGGTTGAGACTGGCATATCGTGCTCTGACTTTTTGAAAACCTGCTTGAGTAAAACAAAAGTCTAACACAGCTTTTAAGGCCTCTGTCATCATACCACGGCCCCAGTATTCCTTGCCTAGCACATAGCCAATTTCACAACTTAAATCTCCCTCGTGCATTTCAATGATACTGATATCTCCTATCACTTGCTTCGGATTTTCTTTGAGACAAATGGCCCATTTGTAATAGTTGGGATTTGCATAGGAGGCAACCCAATTTCGAATCGAGTTCCGAGTCGCTTCAGCATCAGGATGAGGATCCCAGGTGACATAGGTCAGATTCTCAGCAGACGAAGCCCAATTTTGAAACATGGCTTCCGCATCACTCTCCACAAATCTTCTCAAAATCAAACGTTCTGTCTGTAATATTTGCGTACCGATTGCTTTCATAATGTTACCTCGCTTTCTAAGCTTAAGGCTCAAGCTAAAAAGGTCCTCTGGACATTCCTCGTTTTCCCATTTCTAGGCTCAGGGTAAAAAGGTCCACAGGACTAACTCTCACTTTTTTATTTCAAGGTGAGAGGCTAAAAACCTCCACTGGAGGTTTTTACTCCCAAAAGTCATCAAATACGGTGATTGGTAGGTGACGTTTGTGTTGGCCTTTGTGCCACCAGTTTTCAATAGTCGCTTGAGCTTCTGGGCTGATTGTTTTGCCTTCTAGGTAGTCATCAATTTCATTGTAAGTGACTCCGAGAGCGACTTCATCAGCTAGGCCTGGTTTGTCTTCTTCTAGGTCTGCTGTTGGGATTTTTTCATAAAGTGCTGGGTCTGCACCAAGTTCCTTCAAGAGTTGTTTTCCTTGACGTTTATTGAGGCGGTAAAGAGGGAGAATATCTGCACCACCGTCACCAAACTTAGTAAAAAAGCCCGTGATATTTTCCGCAGCATGGTCTGTTCCAATGACCGCTCCGCTATGGGCACCCGCAAGGGCATATTGGGCAATCATACGACTACGAGCTTTAATATTGCCCTTGTTAAAGTCTGAAACAGGACTTCCTGTCGCTTCAACTGCAGTTGTCATGGCATCAGCTGATTCCTTGATATTCACAACCAAGCTGACATCTGGCTGGATGAAAGCGAGGGCTTTTTGAGCATCTGCTTCATCAGCTTGCACGCCGTATGGCAGACGGACAGCGATAAATTGGTAGCTGTCATCTCCTGTCTCTGCTCGCATTTCTTCCATAGCTAATTGTGCTAAGCGCCCTGCCAAGGTTGAGTCCTGACCCCCAGAAATCCCTAGTACAAAAGTTTTAAGGAAAGGGTGTTTTTTCAAGTATCTCTTTAAGAAATCAATCGAACGACGAATTTCTTCCTGGGCGTCAATAACTGGCTTGACACCTAGTTGCTGGATAATGGTCTCTTGCAAACTCATTCTTCTTCTCCTTCACCAAGAGCTTCCTTGCGCATCTTATCAATCAAATCCATCTTATCTTGCCAAATATCACGCGCCAAGTCCACTGGATAGTGCTGCGGATTGAGCACGCGTTTGTACTCATCCCAAAGTTTGTCAAATTCTTTGCGAGCATAGGACTGAATCTCAGTCAAACTAGGCAGGTTGTAAACTAATGTTCCTTCTTTAAAAATATCTACCAAGAGAGGAACGGCATCAAAATTACGAACGGTCTTTTTGATGTAGGTATAGGTCGGATGGAACATCTTGATTTCTGTCATGTCACTCACATCCACACCATCATAAGTAATGTAGTCACCTTCTGACTTGCCTTTTTCACGGCTGGTAATGCGCCACACCTGCTTCTTACCTGGCGTTGACACTTTTTCAGCATTATTAGACAGTTTGATGGTATTGCGCATCTGACCATTCTCATCTTCGATAGCTACAATCTTATAAACTGCCCCAAGAGCTGGTTGATCATAAGCTGTAATCAGCTTGGTTCCCACACCCCATACATCAATCTTAGCCTTTTGCATCTTGAGGTTGAGAATAGTATTTTCATCAAGGTCATTAGAAGCATAAATCTTAGCCTCTGTAAAGCCAGCCTCGTCCAATTGCTGACGGACTTTCTTGGAAATGTAGGCAATATCCCCAGAGTCAATCCGTACACCCATAAAGTTAATCTGGTCACCTAGCTCACGCGCCACCTGAATAGCAGCTGGCACGCCGATGCGAAGGGTGTCATAGGTATCCACAAGAAAGACACAATCACGATGGGTCGCCGCATAGGCCTTGAAGGCTTCATAGTCGTTTCCATAAACCTGTACCAAGGCATGGGCATGAGTACCCAAGACAGGAATATCAAAGAGTTTACCAGCACGCACATTGCTGGTTCCATTGGCGCCACCAATCACCGCTGCTCGTGTTCCCCAGATAGCTGCATCCATTTCTTGCGCACGACGTGTCCCGAACTCCATCAAGGGTTCATCCTCAATGACCGAACGAATACGTGCTGCCTTGGTCGCTATCAAGGTTTGAAAGTTAACGATGTTTAAGAGAGCCGTTTCAACCAATTGACATTGGGCAAGAGGGCCTTCCACCTGCACAATCGGCTCATTAGCAAAGACCAAGTCCCCTTCCTGGGCAGAACGAACCGTCAACTCCAACTTGAGATTGCGGAGATAGTCTAAGAACGCCCCATGATAGCCAAGCGACTCCAAGTAGGCGATATCACTGTCTGAAAAACGCAAGTCTTTAAGATAATGTACAATTCTTTCCAAGCCAGCGAAAACTGCATAACCGTTGTTAAAAGGTTGCTGGCGGAAATAAACTTCAAAAACCGCCTTTTTATTGTGAATTCCTTGGTCAAAGTAAACTTGCATCATATTGATCTGGTACAAGTCCGTGTGCAATGTCAAACTATCATCTGGATACATCTGTTTTCCTTCTTCCTTCTTTACAAGGGTATGAACGTATTCTACCACTTTCACACCGTCCGATAAATTAGTACTATTATAACACATTTTACCGAGATTGATAAAAAGCTAACAAGCTATTCCATAGTCTCCAGTTCATCCATATCTTGCTCAAACTTTTTTTGAGCCCATTCGCCATAACTTTTAAGCCCGAGATTGCCGATAAAAACCCAAGGAAGGTAAATCAGATAAGTAATGACCCAAGCAGACAAGTATTTAACGTTCAGAGGATTGTGCTGATAAATTTCGATATTGAATTGATAATTCTGCAGCATCAAGAGAGTCGTAATAGCGAGAGTTAGCAGCAAACACCCTACAATCGTAAAATGAAAACGACTATAGTAGGTCACTCCAAGTTGTCGTGCACGATTGAAAAAGAAGAAAATTCCTAAAAGAAGGGTAACAAGAAGAATATCAGGATTAAAAAGAGCAGGTGCTAATACAGCCACCAGATAGCTTAGCAGAATGAGCCCGATAAACACATAGAAAGACTCTGCTCCAGCTTTGTTAATCAGTTGTTCTTCTCTTTCGTCTAATAATTGATAATAAAAAAATCTATTTTTCATCTTCTTCCTCCCAAAATAGTTGGTCTAAAGTTTTGCCTAAACATCTGCAAATGGACTGGCAGAGGGAGAGACTGGGATTGTATTTCCCAGCTTCAATCAAGCCTATAGTCTGCCTAGTAACACCTACAGCTTCTGCCAATTCCCCTTGTGTTAAATCACGCTCTACCCGAGCTAATTTTAATTTTAAATTTTTAGCCACTAGCATCCTCCTTCACATTTTTAAAAAGTTACGCTTCTTTTAAAAACATTATACCATATATCTAACTTAATGCAATATATAAATTTCATTTTGTAAGATTTTATTAACAAGAAAACTCTCTACCACAAAAGTAGAGAGTGTTGAGTTCAAATATAGGATTTCAAAATATCGACGACATCACTTCTTTTCTTGACCTGACAGCCCTTGATGCCCAATTTCTGAGCTGTGTTTGTATTGTCCTCAATATCGTCTAGAAAGACACAATTTGTAGGATCTAGCTGGTATTTATCGAGAATCCCCTTAAACATTGCCAAATCAGGCTTTATAGCTTTTATATCACAGGATAGGACAAAACCATCTAAAAGTTCTTTTAAGGGAGATAGTTGCTCTTCCAGCAAGTCATAAAATACCTTTGAGGTATTGGACAAGACAAAGATGCGATGTCCCTTTTTCTTTAGTTCTGACAAAACAGGAAAGACTTCCCTATAAATATCAATGTAGCTAAGCCAGTTCCAGATAACTTCTTCGACTTTCTTTTGATAGGTACTTCCAATCATCGACACAAGTTTAAGCACCAATTCTTCTCTCGTCATGGTCCCAAGATCTAATCTTTCCCAAAGTCCCGACTGAAAAATGGCTTTATCTAAAACCAAATATTCTTCCTTCGTATCCGAAACGCCTTGCAAAATCTTATCCTTGTTCCATTCTAATAAGACGTTGCCCATATCTAGTATGATATCCATTAACCTACCTCCATAGTGATGTGAAGATTTCCTATTTGATTTTTGCAGAGTAATAGCTCACAAATCCTTTTGGTAATAGTATCTTTGCCCTGTGTAGGGATAGTCTTGCAAGGTAAAGACTTCCTTGTAACCATGGCTTAGATAAAAATCTGGTGCTTGAAACTGGTAAGTATTCACGAAAGCAAAACGACAGTTTCGATTCTTGGCTTCATTTTCTGCTCGCTGCAATAGTTTCGAACCGATTCCTTGTCCCCGTAATTCCTCTTTCACAAACAAATATTCGATTTCCAGCCAATTTCCGAAAGTCTCAGCTACTAAGCCCGCCATGAGATTGCCCTTTTCGTCTTCGAGATAAAGATTCAGTGGCTCGCTCTCAACCTCTTCTCTTTTGGAACGATTATAAGCACGAATCAAATCCCCTATTTCTTGCGCTTTAAGCGATTCCTTATTTTCCAATCTAACGTGCATTCAAACCTCCTAATAAACTGCTACAACTTGATTATAGTCATATTTCAATAAACTGTCAAACTAGCAAAAACTCACCAAACAGAGTTGATGAGTTCATGATTTATTTTCTAAATTTCCACTGACTATAAATCCCAAAAACAAAGATCCAGATAGCAGAACCAACTGCCCCCATGAAGGTAGACTCTTGCAAAAAGAGAGTCACGAAAACAAAGACAAAAAAGAGAATGGTTAGGGGATTAAGCAAGCGATACTGAGGCATAAGGTAGCCATCAGCCATGAAGTCTTGTGACTTGCGGTATTTGAGATGGGCCACCATAATCAAGATATAAATCGCGATGTAAACACCTGATGAGGATGCGGTGATCAAAGCAAAGGCATCTGAAACACCTGGTAGCACATTGATAAAGGCAGCGAGAGCAATCAAGATTGCTGAGGCAATGATGGCATTTTGTGGAACATTGTGACGAGAAAGGGTATCGACCTTGATGGCCTTTAAGAAACGATTTGGCGAATCATGGGCAATCTGATATAAGTGTCTCCCTGTTGAGTAGAGAGTTGAGTTAAGCGCAGACGCTGCTGAGGTCAAGACAACAAAGTTGATTAGAGCCGCTGCCCACTTGATCCCTGCCAGTTCAAAGACCGTTACAAATGGAGAATCTGAAGAATTAAGATAAGACCAAGGAATAATGGCCATAATCGCAATGAGAGCTCCCCCGTAGAAGAAGATAATTCTGAGAGGAATTTCCTTAACAGCTTTGGGCAAGACCTGACGAGGGTTCTTTGTTTCAGAAGTTGTTACCCCGATAAACTCAATCATCAGATAGGCAAAAAATACCATTTGAAAGGCCATGACAAAGTTCATAACTCCGTTTGGAAAAAGAGAGAACTGGTCGCTGATATTTGCCAAGCTTGCAACACCATGCGGTGTCTTAAAGCCTGTCAAAACCATAAATACCCCAGTGGCAATCATGGCTAAAATCGCCACAATCTTGACCATAGCAAACCAAAACTCGACTTCGCCAAAGAGCTTAACTGCAATCAGATTGACCAAAGCCAAAATCGTTAAAAAGACAAGCTGAATCATCCAGCTAGGCCATGTGGGAAACCAGAAGCGGACATAGTCTGAGATGGCAGTGATTTCTGCCATACCGATAAAGACAACTGACAACCAATAAGACCAAACTGAGAAATATCCCCAGCCTTTCCCCAAATGACGGGTGATAAAGTTGATAAAGGTATGTTGTTCTGGATCCTGATACAGCATCTCTCCAACAGCCCTCATCATCAAAAACATAAAGGCTCCTGTGATCATGTAAATCAGAATGATCGAAGGTCCTGTAAGGCTGATAGAGCGACCAGCACCTAGGAAAAGTCCGGTTCCGATTGTTCCCGCAATGGCCATCACCTGAACATGGCGATTGGTTAAACCACGCTCCATTTTATTTTTCTTCTTATTTGAACTCATATAGTCTCCTATTTATCCAAAAAACCAAAAAGGAGTTGAGCAAGGCAAAACCTTCACTACTCCTTTTTCATCCTATTTAGGCTGTTTTTTCAACCTTTAAGATTTTGACATCATAGCTACCAACTGGTGTTTCAATCGTTGCAGTATCGCCAGTCTTCTTGCCAATCAAAGCACGGCCAATCGGACTTTCATTTGAGACTTTACCAGCAAAAGCATCTGCACCTGCAGAACCGACGATGATGTAGACCTCTTCTTCGTCTTCACCGACTTCTTGGATTGTTACTGTTTTACCGATTGCTACCTCATCTTGGGCAACTGCATCGCTATTAACAATTTCAGCATAACGAATTTTTGTTTCTAGACTTGAAATTTGTCCTTCAACAAAAGCTTGTTCATCTTTCGCTGCTTCATACTCACTATTTTCTGAAAGGTCTCCATAGGAACGAGCAATCTTGATACGCTCTACGACTTCAGGACGTCGAACGAGTTTCAACTCCTCTAATTCTTTTTCTAGTTTTTCCTTTTCTTCAAGGGTCATTGGGTAAGTTTTTTCTGCCATTTTTTTAACTTTCTTTTCTATTTACTTTTTTAAAACAAAATTATGTGGAAAACCACATAATTTTAGTTTGAACTACTTGCTTGAGGTAACTTGCTATTGATATGCTCTGCAACGTTTTGATCATGTTCTTCTTTTGTTGTCGCAAAGTATACTTTGCCGTCTTCAACATTCGCTACAAAGTACAAGTACTCACTCTTTGTCTGGTTTACACTTGCTTCAATCGCATCCGAACTTGGGCTATCAACCGGTCCAGGCATGAGGCCAAGGTGCGTGTAAACATTGTATGGTGAATCAATCGTTGTATCAATTCCAGCGTCATCTGCTAAACTAATCTTTTGACCAAGTTTTCCTTGAGCATATAGGATAGCGATATTACTTTGAAGTGGCATACCGGCATTCAAGCGGTTATAGAAGACACCTGCGATTTTCTTGCGGTCTTCGGTCTTAGCTCCTTCTTTTTCGACAAGAGAAGCAATGCTGAGCAATTCATTAACTGTCAGATTCTTTTCTTTGATCGTAGCGTAATATGGTGACATAGCCTTATCCATAGCAGCCACCATCTCATCAATCAAACTTTCAACAGTTGTACTGTCTTTGATCGTATAGGTCGCTGGGAAAAGGTAGCCTTCAAGACGATAACGAACGCCACTGTCTTTTGTTGGAAGACTTCCAAGTAGGTTTGGATACTTGGCTACTAATTGTGAGATAAAGGTCTCATCTTGAGCTTTTGCCAAGAAAGCATCCGCAGTAAGAGGTTCTTTAAATTCACCTTGAAGTTGTCCTACTGTTTGAGCGATTTGCTCCAACGTATAGCCTTCTGGAATTGTCAAGTTTGCAAGAACAGGTGCCTGAGCTTCAGGAGTCCCACCTTTTTCCAATTCTTGAATCAACTCATCCGTACTCATACTCTTCTTCAAGTTGTAATAACCTGACTTCAAGTTGGCATGGCTATAGTATTTAGCATAAAGGCTAAAGATAAGTCCATGTTTAACCAAACCAGATTTTTCCAAGGTGCTTCCAATTTCTTGAACATTTGCACCGTCTGGGATTTGAACCGTTACGTAATCCTTAGAGCTCGCATCAACAGGTTTCAAAGAATCTTGAACGTAACCATAACCAAAGTAACCACCAACTGCAACGAGTACTACGAGAACTAAAACTGTTACTAGGCAACCTTTGGCTTTTGATTTTTTCTTTTTCTTAGTTGATGTTGCACCTTGACGACGACTACGACGCGGAGCATCAGCTAATCCACTGCTAGATTCTGTAGAAACAGGCTCAACTCTTTCAGGCATTCCTGGAGTGATTTCCTCTTTCTTGTCTTCTGTTTTATAGGTTACGGCTACCTTAGTCGGAGTATCGTTAAATTCTTTTTCCTCGGGTTTAAGCTCAACTGGTTCTACCTTAGGTTGAACAGGTTCCACTACAGGTTCTTCAGCCATACGAATCGGCTCTACTAGAGGTTCTTCAGATTCTACAACTTCAATCTTGTCAATGATTGGCTGTCTAATCTCTTTCTCTTCTTGTCCATCCGTTTCATCAGTTCTAGCACTTGAAAGTGGAGGAACACTTGGTGCATTCTTTAGGATTTTATCGACAACAGATAGGGAATCAGCCATCAACTCTTCTGTTGATGTTTCTGGTTCAAGATCTGAAGGAGTTGCTGAACTAGCTTGAGATGATGAAGCCGTCAGATTTGGAATCTCTACTTCTTTCTCTCTTTTATCTTGTTCTTTTACTCTTTCTAAATCACGTAGAATCTGCTCTTTAAAGCTTAATTTTTCTTCTTCTCTTGATTTTTCAGTCAAAAGCATTACCTCCTTGTTGACAATCCCTAATATTATATCTTAAAAGTCGCAGAAAAGCAACTAACTAGGGCATTCCCTAGCTAGTTTTCTTTATTTTCTGGCTGCCAAACCATATCATACCATGTTTCCCCAGCAAAGCTTGACTGGGATATTCCTTCATTAACAAAGCCGTACTTTTCGTAATAGGAGATAAGGTAATCATGACATGTCAGGTTAATGCCCTCTCGCTCATGTTCTAAAGCGACTTCTTTCAAAGCCTTTAATAGTCTTTTCCCCACTCCCAAAGCTTGTGCTTCCTTGGCAATAGATAGGCAAGTCACAGAAATATAACCTCCAGATTGATGGCTATAGTCTTTTATTTCTTCTGTAAAGGACTGATCATGTAGATAGCGGTGTGGGACGACTGGACCTTCGATATAACCAAGAATACACCCCTCTTTTTCAGCTACCAGAAAACTGGTCTGAATTTCCTGCAAATGCGCCTCAAAGACCGAACGAGGAATGGCTTCTTCAAGGGAGAAATTCTCTAGCTCTATCTCTATAATCCGATCTAAATCTGAAAATCTCGCTTGTCTGATTTTCATATTTCCTCCTGATAAAAGGGATTAGCCCAAGTCATATACCATTCAGAACCACTGTCATATTGACTCCCTGTCACTTCTTCTTCAACAAAGCTATTCATTTCAAAATATGATAGTAGTTCATCAGGACTATGCAAAAGAATACCTTGATAATCTAGTTCAACTGTCACCTGTTTCAAGGCTGCAAGAAGAAGAGTTCCCAGCCCCTGTCCCCAATGGTCAGGATGAATGGTCAATGATTTTATTTCTATCCATTTGGGATGAAGATACTGAGCTTCTCCCAAAACATAGCCTAAGAGCTGATTTTCATCCCCAGCTACAAGAAAGGTACCCTCAGTCTTGCGGATACTCTCTTCTAAGGATTGGCGGCTAAATGCCTCTTCTGATGTAGGATTGGCTTCTTCAACCGCCCACATTTCTTCTAAATCTGATAGGGTAGCTTGCCTTATAGTGATTGGAATTTCCATCTGCTTTCCTTATTGGACGTTGCTTGTCAAGTTAGACAAGAGACGTTCAAATGAATATTCATAGGTTTGGATGTCTCCTGCACCCATAAAGACGTAAACAGCATTGTCATGATCTAGGAGCGGAGAAACATTTTCAACAGTGATAACCTGGTGTTTCTTGTTGATTTTATTGGCTAAGTCTTCTACTTTGACATCACCATGGTCCACCTCACGAGCTGATCCATAGATTTGCGCTAAATAGACGGCGTCTGCTTGATTCAATGCATGGGCAAATTCGTCCAACAAGGCAATGGTTCTTGTAAAGGTATGCGGTTGGAAGACTGCCACGATTTCCTTGCTTGGATATTTCTGACGAGCAGCATCCAAGGTTGCAATGATTTCTGTTGGATGGTGGGCAAAGTCATCAATAATCACTGTATCATTGACAATTTTTTCAGTGAAACGACGCTTAACACCTGCAAAAGTTTTCAAGTGTTCACGGACCAAGTTCAAATCAAATCCAGCTGTGTAAAGAAGACCAATAACAGCTGTCGCATTCATAATATTGTGACGACCAAAGGTTGGAATGTGGAATTGACCCAACTCTTGTCCACGGAAGTGAACGGTGAATGTTGAACCAGTCGTAGAACGAAGGAGATCACTAGCTACAAAGTCATTGTCCTCAGCTTCAAACCCATAGTAATAGATTGGCGCATTGGCTGTAATCTTACGCAACTCAGCATCTTCACCGTATACAAACAAACCTTTGGTAATTTGTTTGGCATAGTCGTTAAAGGCATTGAAAACGTCCTCTAGACTTGTAAAGTAGTCTGGATGGTCAAAGTCAATGTTGGTGATGATAGAGTATTCTGGGTAGTAAGGCATGAAATGACGCTCATATTCGTCTGATTCAAAGACAAAATATTTGGCATTGGCTGAACCGCGACCTGTCCCGTCTCCAATCAAAAAGCTGGTGTCTGTGATGTGAGACAAGACGTGTGACAGCATACCTGTTGTTGAAGTTTTTCCATGTGCTCCTGCCACTCCCATGCTGACAAAGTCGCGCATAAAGCTACCTAGGAATTCATGGTAACGTTTGTAGCTGATACCATTTTTGTCGGCATAGGCGATTTCAACATTGTTATCTGGACGGAAGGCATTTCCCGCGATAATCTCCACATCACCTTGTAGGTTCTTTTCATCAAAAGGAAGAATGGCAATCCCTGCCTGCTCTAGTCCACGTTGAGTAAAGTAGTATTTTTCAACGTCTGAACCTTGAACCTTGTGTCCCATTTGGTGCAACATCAAGGCTAGGGCACTCATCCCTGATCCCTTGATTCCAATAAAATGATATGTTTTTGACATGCTTTTCTCCCCTACTCAGTAATTCTTGTCAGATTCAACTCTTGGGCAACCTGACGTTCCTGTTCTGTTTGCTTATTCTTTTTATTATAGATTTGACTCTTCTTTAAAAAATCATAGTTGTTCTTTTTAGTTTTTTCCGTTTGGGTTTTCGGAGTTGGATTCGCCACTTGGCTAACCTCCTCAGCTAAGATATAGTGAGACTGGCTCAAGTTTTTACTAAATTTGGCAAACTCACCTGGATTTTCCTTTTGAAATGGTGCTGTTGGTTGGTTTCCTTGACGAACAAGTGTTGAACCATTGTGTCGTCTAGTATGACTAACATCTTGAGTCAAATACTTGGCTGAGCGTTTCTTCTTCAAGTCCGCACGCGCTTCTTCTCGAGCCAACTCAGCATACGTTTTTTCAACTTTTTTAGGTTCTGGGCTCGGCTTTGACTCCTTAGTAACCACTGGAGAAACTACGGTTTCTTCCTCATTGATAGGAGACCATTCCAAATAGTTCTTATCGCGGTAATCACCTTTGATATTGCTAATAAAGTCTGACTCATCGTACAAGTCCATGACTGGCATTTTGGTCAGCATGATCTCATCATCTGACACCAATGGAAATCTATCTTGTTTCATTTTGTATTTCCTTTCAACTCTTCATTATAGCGTATTGTCTTGATTTTTCAAGTGCTGGCTTCAGAAATTCCCAAAATTTCACGAATTTCTGCTAGACTGAGACTCGCACGCGACTCCGTACCATCTAAAACTTGGGAAACCAAATGTTTCTTTTGTTCTTGAAGTTCTTGGATCTTTTCTTCAATGGTCCCCTTGGTAATCAAACGATAGACCTCTACCTTCTGCTCCTGCCCCATGCGGTGAGCTCGTCCGATAGCTTGGGCTTCAACCGCAGGATTCCACCAAAGGTCAACCAAAATAACCGTATCAGCTCCCGTTAGATTGAGACCAACACCACCCGCCTTAAGGGAGATGAGAAAGGCATCTCTCTCCCCTTTGTTAAAGGCCTTGGTCATCTCCTGTCTGTCTTGAGCAGGAGTTGAACCTGTGATTTTGAAGGAGGTCAAGCCCAAGTCTGGGAGTTCTTGCTCGATTCTTTCCAACATTCCTTTGAACTGGGAGAAAATCAAGACCCGATGCCCACCAGCAGCCACTTGTAGCAATAAATCTCGGAGACTATCCAATTTACCACTAGCTCCTTGGTAATCGTCCATAAAGAGAGCTGGCGTATCGCAAATCTGACGCAAACGCATGAGACCAGATAAAATTTCTACCCGACTTCTCTGGAATTCTTTATCTGTCACTTGGGATAGTCGGTCTCGCATCTGTTGCAACTGGGCGAGATAGATGGCCTTCTGCTGGTCTTCCAGTTCATTTTTATAGACGACTTCGATCAGATCAGGCAGTTCTGTAAGGACTTCTTCTTTCTTACGCCTCATGACGAAAGGCTTGATAAACTGCGCGACTCGGTCAGCCGGTAATTTCATAAACTCCTTTTTACTTGGCAAGAGCCCTGGAAGCACAATTTGGAAGATAGACCACAACTCTCCTAAATGATTTTCGATAGGCGTACCTGACAAAGCAAAGACTGCTGGCACCACAAACTGGCGCAAACTCTGAGCAATCTTGGTTTGGGCATTTTTCATGACCTGGGCTTCATCTAAGAAGAGAAAATCAAAAGCCATCTCTTGATAAAGCTCGCTGTCTTGACGAAAGGTGGCATAGCTAGTCACATAGATTTGGTGATTTTCAGAAAGAATTGCTTCTCGATTCGCTTTTAAACCATGAACGACAGCCAAATCCAACTGTGGGGCAAATTTTCTAAATTCATCTGCCCAGTTGTAGATTAAACCTGACGGCGCTAAAATCAAGACCCGACTTTCTTCGGTCACCTGACTGGTCAAAAAAGCAATAGTTTGCAGTGTTTTTCCCAGTCCCATATCATCGGCTAGGATGCCACCAAAGCCATAGTGATGAAGCATCTGGAGCCAACGGACACCCTTTTCCTGATAGTCTCTCAAACTCGCCTGAACCTGTATATCTCCCAAAGGAAAATCCTCTGGATGAGTCAAATCATGAGCTAAGTGCTGAAATTCCTCTGAGAAGGAAATCCTGTCTCGACCTTCAAAAAGCTGAGAAAGGCTATAAGCTAGAGATTTTCGAGCTTGAAAAGAACCATCTTTTAGCTCAACTCCCAGTTCCTGCAAATTTTGACGAATCTGCTTGGTTTCCTCATCAAAAAAGTACACTTGGTCAGAACAACTGATATAGAAATCCTGATTGCTGGTCAGGGCTTTAAGAGCTTGATCAATCTCTTCTTGGGCAATCCCTTGGAAATCAAATTGGATTTCCAACAGTCCTCCCTTGGACTCAATCTGAACCTGAGGAGCTTGGATGCTGTAGAGCTGATTCATCTCATCAGACAAGAAAACCTGACCCAACTTCTCAAAAGCTGGAATCGTATGGTGAAAGAAAGAATAAACTGCCTCTGGCTTCAAAGCCTGTCTCCAAGACTGAAAATCAGCCTCAAAACCAGCCCCTAAACAGACTTGAAATAGTTGGTTTTCCAAGACAGCATCGCTTGAAAATGGTAATTGTTCCAGCTGTTGACGACTAGTTACCTTAACATCTCCATAGTCAAACTGAATATTCAAGCGGATGCGGCCGTCATCCTCCCTATCAAAGTAAAAGATTGGTGAAAAGGGTCTGATTTGCAAGCGTTCAGGAGCAGAAACTGTGCCCAGCTGTCCAAACAAAGGCAGACAGGCGGCTAGGCGGTCACGATCACTATTGTCAAACTGGAGGCATTTTCTCCCTCTTTCCTCCTGAGGAAGCTCCTTGATTTCCTTTAGGAGGCTGATTTGTTTAGGATTTAAGAGATAAAGATTCCCCTTACGAAAGAGAACCGCTCCCCCATAGAATACGTTGACTCGCTCACTTTCAGAAATCTCCATCTCAAAATAATCGGGATACTCCTGCACGGAAAAAGAGAAAAGGTTTGCTTCTGGATCTAAATCATGAAAGAGAAGATTTTCATAACTAGTAATCTGGTGTTCGAAATGAAAATCTTCCAAGTTCATCAATAACCCCACTCCCTGCTCAAAAAAGGTCAGAGGGAAAAAGAGGTGACGACCTTGATTGGGAAAAAAGAGCTCTTGACTCAGTCCCTCCTCAATCAAGCCACATAAAAAAGTAAGAACTTCCTGACTAGCTGTATCAAAAGCATCCCAAGACAAGTCATTTTCATAGTGTTTCCCAATCATATATGGCTTTCGATGGACCAAGACCTTCAAAAAGAGAGGGATGTCACGAATGACATAATATTTTTGACTATCAACTAAACCGATTCGGAGAGTCCAAAGGAGGCGATTGGTTCCAGCTTCTACCTGGCCTTGAGCCGACAAAGTGTAGATTTTCTCTCTCTTCTGAGGTTGGATCCGCTCCAAAAAACTACCACCAAAACTAACCTTGGTTTCGACCTCTTCTTGCTCTTCATGTCCTTTTTCTAAGACTTGTAAAATCACCTGGCCTTCTTCATCAGTCTTCAGATAATGCTCGAGCGCTGCGAGGTGAACACAGTAACCTCTTTTTTGGAAAAAATCGCAAGCACAAAAAACCAGATCATCCTCTAAACTGTAGCGCAAGTCTTCTCCCGCCACACGAGTATAGAGGCGATTCCCTTTTTCCTTGATAATCTCAATGTTGCCTGTTTCATAGAGTGCAACCCCCTCCATGCGCAACTTTCCCGGAATCAATTTAGCCATAGTTACCCCTTTATCTTATCTTTTCATTATACCACATTTTCCCCTATGAAAATAGCCTTCTAGGAAGACTTTTCTCCTAGAAGGCTGGATTTTTAAAGTGTAGCAAAAGTGGTCACGATGCGTTGGCAAACTTCTTCTAGTACTGACTTCGGCATAGCTACATTGAGACGGGCATGAAGAGTTCCCTCCTCCCCAAAGTCCAAACCTCGGTTCAAGATAACCTTGGCTTCATTCTTCAAAAGCTCTTGCAAGCGGTCATCTGTTAGGTCATAGGCTGAAAAATCAAGCCAAATCAAGTAGGTACCTTGCGGTTTCATGACCTTAATCTTGGTTTCGTTGCCCAAAATATCCACTACATAGTTAATGTGTTCCTCAATGACTTCTTTCAACTCTCCTAAC
Organism: Streptococcus oralis; assembly: GCF_026782085.1. Taxonomy (GTDB): domain Bacteria; phylum Bacillota; class Bacilli; order Lactobacillales; family Streptococcaceae; genus Streptococcus; species Streptococcus oralis_DA. The sequence continues at coordinate 108,306 of NZ_JAKUVW010000007.1, read as the reverse complement.
CAGTTCTTGCCATAACGGTAGGCAGCTTCTGTCGCCAAATACCCCAAGCCTGAGATTTCATGCTGGTTATTGGCCAACTGCCGTTTTTGGAAATCCACACGAAGCTTTGGATTTTCAATAACTCCATAGGAATTCTTGGTCCCAGCAATATTAAAGGTCTTAGTGGCACTGCTCAGGATAAGAGCAAAGTCTTTAAAGGCGGGATCAATGGTGTTGAATGACTGGTGTTTGTGACCAAAGAGGGCCAAATCTTGGTGAATCTCATCTGAAACAAGCAAAACACCGTGTTTTTGGCAGAGATGACCAATCTTTTCTAACACTTCCTTTTCCCAAACACGTCCACCAGGATTGTGGGGATTGCAAAGGATATAAAGCTTCACATCCTCTTCCACCAATTCCTTCTCCAATTGCTCAAAGTCAATCTCAAACACTCCATCCTTTTCCACCAAAGAATTGGTAATCAATCTGCGGTTATTCAACTTGACACTGCGAGCAAAAGGCGGATATACCGGTGTGTTAATCAGAACAGCCTCTCCTTCTTTTGTAAAGGCTTGAATGGCTGTTGAGATGGCCGGTACCACTCCCTCGATAAAGACAAGGGCATCCTTATCAAAGTGATAGCCATGTTGTGTGGCTTCCCAGTCCTGAACCGACTGAATCAAAGCATCACTAGCATAAGTATAGCCATAGACCAACTGATCTGCGTAGGCTTGTACAGCTCGTCGAACCTCAGGCAAAACCACAAAATCCATATCTGCTATCCAGGCTGGTAGAACTTCTCGGTCAGCTTCTGCTTCTTTCCATTTATAGGTATGGTGCCCAAAACGATTGGGCAGGCTTGTAAAATCATATTTTCCCATATCTATCTTATCCTTCCAAAGCTTGGCGCAAGTCCGCAATCAAATCTCTAGCATCTTCAATCCCAATTGACAAGCGCAAGAGGTCATCTGTTAAGCCATAGGAATGGCGCACTTCTGCTGGAATATCCGCATGGGTTTGAGTCGTCGGATAGGTGATCAGACTCTCTACCCCACCCAAACTTTCCGCAAATGAGAAGACCTTGAGGCTATTTAAAATATGAGGAATACGTTTTTCATCCACTACTTTAAAGGAAATCATGCCTCCACGTCCTGTATAGAGCACTTCCTTGACAGCAGGTGAATCCTTCAAAAAAGCAACCACTTCTTGGGCATTGGCTGTAGAACGCTCCATACGAAGAGGCAGGGTTTTGAGACCACGAATCAACTGATAACTATCAAATGGTGACAAGACCGCACCAGTCGTATTTAGATTGTAGAAAAGTTGTTCATATAGTTCTAAACTATTAGTCACAACCACCCCAGCCAAAACATCATTGTGCCCTGCTAAGTACTTGGTGGCAGAATGAAGAACGATATCCGCACCGTCTTCAATCGGACGTTGGTAAATCGGACTGTAGAAGGTATTGTCCACCACCACTTTAGCACCCTTGGCATGAGCTAGTTTGGCTAGTTTGGCAATATCAAATTCCAACATCAAGGGATTAGTTGGTGTTTCAATATAGAGAACATCCACATCTTTCTCTAACTCAGCAACAAGCTCTTCTTCTGTATTGGCATAGGTAAAATGGAAACGGCCTTCCTGCTCGACTTGGTTAAACCAACGGAAAGAACCCCCATACAGATCACGCACAGCCAAGACTTTACTTCCTACTGGAAAAACACTAAAAGCTAGTACAATCGCAGCCATACCTGAGCTCGTCGCTAGGGCATAGTCTGCTGATTCGATTGCCGCCAAGACTTCCTCCGCCTTACTGCGAGTTGGGTTTTTGGTACGAGTATAGTCAAATCCCGTAGACTGACCGAACTCCGGATGCTGATAAGTGGTTGAAAAATGAAGCGGTGTTACCAATGCACCTGTAGCCTCATCTGACTTGATCCCAGCCTGGGCCAAAATTGTGTTGATGTGTAGTTCTTTGCTCATACAATACCTCCAAATCTATAGTAACTATTGTACCACTTATTTTTACTAACTCATTTTCTTGTTTTCAAGAGCTAGTTATAGTTTCAAACTATATAAAAACGATAGTTCCTTGAGAAACTATCGTTTTTCCTGTTGAATAGACTGGTTATTTAACGTGTTTTGCCAGTTCTTCTTGGGCTTTTTTATTTGATTCTTCTTTTTCTTTCTGCCATTTTTCTTTAGCTTTTTCATACTCATCAGCCGTTACAGTCTTATCTTGTAACTTGAGATACTTGTATGATTCGACACCCTTATTTCCAGCTTGTGAGAATGGTGATGAGAATGGAACTGTCTTTCTCAAGGTCGGTGTTCCACCCTGAGAAACGTTTGGAATTGCAAGGGCGCTATCAACGAGCCAAGCTTGAATTTCAGCATATTTTTCATAACGTTTTGCTGGTTCTTGCTCCTTGTTCGCTTCTTCTAGCATTTGAGTGTAGGTATCCAGACCAACCGCCTTAGCCTTGTCATTGACCTCACCTGGTTCTAGACCAATGTTTTGCAACATACCACCGTTATTGACATTTAAGATATCAAGATAGCTTGATGGGTCCAAGTAGTCAGCACTCCAACCGCCATTATAGATATCAAAGTCTTTTTGAGCTGCGGTTTGAGCGAGGTAGCTAGAGTTGTCAAAGTCATCTGTTGATAGCTGTTGGATATCGATAACCACATTCTCAGCTCCTAGAACAGATTCGATGGATTGTTTCAAAGAGCTTGCTTCAAGTACACCTTTTTTAGCTGATTGGTCTACAGATACATCCAAGTGGATTGGGAATTGTACACCTTTAGCTTCCAATTCTTTCTTAGCTTCTGCAAATTTAGCTTTAGCCTTGTCAGGATTGTAGTATGGGTCTTGCGCATCTGCAAAGTTGATTCCTTGCCATTCTTGGCCATAGTTGACCATCTTTTCTGAAACAACATCTCCAAAGTCTTTTCCGTTGATGCTTACAAATGTAGGAGGTACAACCAAGTTACGAATAATCTTCGTTGCTCCGTCCTCCCCTTGTGATTGTGCTCCATAGGCTGTACGGTTATAAGCATAGTTGAAGGCTTGACGGAAGTTTTTATTCAGAACTGCTTCTTGGGTTGATTTCTTTTCGATATCAGAGGACTTAGAAGTGAAGTTATAAGATTTTCTGTCCAAGTTGAAGTTCAAGTAATAAGAAGTTGCATTTTGCATACTATAGATGATGTTATCCTTGTTCTTCTCTTTAATTCCTTCAAAGCTTGAGCTATTTGGATAGAGACGCGCGTAGCTATAGACTCCTTCTACAAAGTTACGTGCTAGTGCATCTTGGTCACTACCATCATAATAGGCCAATTTCACATCATCCACAAAGACATTTTTTTCATCCCAGTAGTTGGGATTTTTCTTGAATTCGATAACAGATTTTGAAACAAAAGATTTCATTAAGAAAGGTCCATTGTACAAAATACTAGAAGGATCTACCTTACCAAAGTCATCCCCTTTTGATTTTAAGAAATCTGCATTGACAGGGAAGAGAATGGTTGAAGTTGTTTTAGAATTCCAATAAGATTCTGGACGTGTCAAAGTGTACTGAACTGTTTGGTCGTCAATCGCCTTAACACCGACAGTTGAAAAGTCACTTGTTTTCCCGTTGATATAGTCATCCAAACCTGCTACAGAGTCTTGAACCAGGTACAAGGCTTCGGATTTTTTATCAGCAGCATATTTCAAACCTGTGACAAAGTCTTGGGCCGTTACAGGGGCATATTCTTCACCCTCATAAGTATACCATTTTGCATCCTTACGCAATTTGTAAGTATAGGTCAAACCGTCCTGAGAAACAGTCCAATCCTCTGCCAATGATGGAACATAGTTACCGTATTGGTCATTTTCCATCAACCCATCCACCAAATTGGTCACGATGTCATTGGTTGTTGCACGGTTTTCTGCAAGATAGTTCAAACTAGATGGATCGCTCGAATAAACATAGTTATATGTTTTAGTAGCGCTATTTGAATTTCCACATGCGCTCAGTAAGATACCTGCGCTTAACACGACACTTGCAAGTGTCAGATACTTGGCCTTAGACTTTTTCATTTCCAGAACCTCCTGTTTAAAAGTTTTGTCTTATTATACAGCTTTAGTTTTATTTAGTCAAGTGATTTCTGAAGAAAAACTTAAAAAAGCATATTTTTTGCTCTTGATTTTAGAAAAAGTTCTCTTTTTTTAAGAAAAATGTAGTATAAAAACCTTTCTATTAAAGAAAGGTTAAATTCATTACTTTTATTTATAAATCTTTTTACGATATTTTCAATCGTGTACGTAGGCGGTCTGCTTGAGCTTTGCCAATTATCTTGTCCAAGAGTCGTGTCCGTAGGCTCATCAAACCATAAAGACCTCCTCCAAGCCCTCCGATGAGAGCCACATAAAGGAAACTCCAAAAACGTCCACTTGGTTGGAAGACAAAACCGAGTAGCCACTGCAAGAAGCCAACTAGGATAAACATGATAAGGGTCAAGATGGTAATCAAAATGGTTCGCTTCAAGATTATCTTTCGACGAGCACCCGTTACCTGGCAGATGTCTCGGTACATCAGGACATTCGGAATAATCAAGCCGATAGTCGTTGAAATCAAGGGACCGTAACTATGGAAAATAGCAATGGTTGGCAATTGCAAGACGATCTTAGCAATGGAACCATAGATAAAGTAAAGAACTGCCTTGCGGTTTCGGAACATAGCCTGAAGCATAGGAGACAAGACCATATACAAGCCTAGGATAGTAGACTGCAAAACTGCAAAGACAAATAAGCCCATGGCCAGACTATCTGGCTTACCGTAAAAGACTGTATAAAGAGGCTCCCCTACCATGACCACTCCAACCGTTGCCGGCAGTAGAAATAAGAAGAGCATGGTGAGACTATCTTGGACTAGGCGAGCTGCTGCCGGTAAGTCGCCTTTTACATAGTTTTCCGTCAACAGCGGCAAGCCGACACTCCCAATTGAAACTCCCACAGAGATTAAAATCATGGTAATTTTATTAGGATTGGCAGAGAAATAAGAAAACATGACAACCAAGTCTTCATTGCTGTAGTTAGTAAACCACTTCATACTATTGATAAAGGTCATCTGGTCTAAAATCTGGAAGAGTTGGATGGCTGATCCTGTCAGGATAAATGGAATGGCTTCCTTGATCGTATCGACTAAGAGTCGCTTACTATTGATTTTATCCCGTGTTTCAAAAACTCTTTTAAGCAAACCTTCTTGAGCAAGGAAGTAGATCAAAACTGCAAAACTTGCCACCATCCCCACAAAGGCCGCAAAGGTCGATTGGGTAACGGCTGATAAGTAGTCACCAGAACCCATCTTCATAATGAAGAAGGTTGCCATCAACATCCAGATAACACGGATCACCTGCTCGGCGATTTGACTCATAGCATAGGGTTTGAGGTTATTCATCCCTTGGAAGAATCCTCGGATGACACTCATAGATGGGAAAATCAAGACCGCCCAAGCCAAGCTCTGCATGATGGGAATCAGGTCTTTCCCCACACCTGACAAATCTGCTAACCAGGGAGAAAAGAGATACAAGACCAAAGCAAAGACTAAGCCCAAGCCCGTCATAAAGCTTAGAAAACTCCGAATCAAGGCAAAGCTATGCTCTTCTTCTCGCATGGTATTGTACTTAGCCACTTGTTTGGCGACCGCAACTGGGATACCCGCTGTCGAAATCAGCAAAAACCAGGCGTAAATGTTGTAGCCCATGGTAAAGAGTCCATTTGCCTTGGCGGCATAAGTCCCCATCCAGATATACCAGGGAATAATGTAGATAGCACCAAGGAGGCGACTAATAAAGTTACTAGCTGTTAGCCAAGCAGTCCCTCGCAACATCTGGGCTTGCTGGTGATTGTTTTCGTTAGACATAGTTTCCTCATTCAATTTTGATAACTAGGAAAAGTTCCTTATCTTCCATTATAAACTTTTCCTTGTTACTTGTAAAATTCGGGCGTGAAGTTTATAATAGAAAGTATGATTAAGATTGAAACCGTATTAGATATTTTAAAGAAAGATGGCCTTTTTCGCGAGATTATTGACCAAGGACATTACCACTACAACTACAGTGAAGTTGTTTTTGATAGCATCAGTTATGACAGCCGAAAAGTAAAAGAAGGCACTCTTTTTTTTGCAAAAGGTGCTGCCTTTAAAAAAGAATACCTCCTATCCGCTATAAGTCAGGGCTTAGCTTGGTATGTCGCAGAAAAGGACTACGAAGTCGGTATCCCCGTCATCATTGTGAACGATATCAAGAAAGCCATGAGTTTGATTGCGATGGAATTCTATGGTAATCCACAAGAGAAACTCAAAATTCTCGCTTTCACAGGGACAAAAGGAAAGACGACAGCAGCGTACTTTGCTTACCACATCCTATCTCAACGCTACCCAACAGCTCTCTTGTCAACTATGAACACAACTCTGGATGGCGAGACCTTCTTTAAATCTTCCTTCTCAACGCCTGAAAATATCGATCTTTTCGACATGATGGCTCAGGCTGTTAAGAATGGAAGAACCCATCTTGTAATGGAAGTCTCTAGCCAAGCCTATCTTGTTCATCGAGTCTATGGTCTGACCTTTGATGTAGGTGTCTTTCTTAACATCACTCCTGACCATATCGGTCCGATTGAGCATCCTAGCTTTGAAGACTACTTCTATCACAAACGTCTCTTGATGAAAAATAGCCGAGCAGTTGTCATTAATAGCGACATGGACCACTTTTCTGTATTGAAAGAACAAGTGGAAGATCAAGACCATGACTTCTATGGTAGCCAGTCAAGTAACCAAATCGAGAACTCCAAAGCCTTTAGCTTTTCAGCTACAGGTAAACTCGCTGGTGATTATGATATCCAACTCATCGGCCACTTTAACCAAGAAAATGCCGTTGCTGCAGGACTTGCCTGTCTCCGTCTAGGCGCTAGTCTGGAGGACATCAAAAAAGGAATCGCTGCAACCCGCGTTCCTGGACGTATGGAAGTTCTCACTCAGAAAAATGGAGCCAAGGTCTTCATCGACTATGCCCACAATGGTGACAGTCTGAAAAAACTGATTTCTGTTGTTGAAACCCATCAAACTGGAAAGATTGCCCTGGTTCTCGGTTCGACTGGAAACAAGGGTGAAAGTCGTCGCAAAGACTTTGGCCTCCTCCTCAATCAGCATCCTGAGATTCAAGTCTTTCTAACTGCGGATGACCCCAACTATGAAGATCCAATGGCCATTGCAGAGGAAATCAGCAGCTATATCAGTCATCCTGTTGAAAAGATTGCCGATCGTGAACAAGCCATCAAGGCGGCCATGGCCATCACAGATCAAGAACTCGATGCCGTGATTATTGCAGGCAAGGGAGCTGATTGTTACCAAATCGTCCAAGGAAAGAAAGAAGACTATCCTGGAGACGCAGCTATCGCAGAACGTTATCTATAAAAAAATCAAGGGAATGTTTCCCTTGATTTTTTTAGTCTTCTTTCTTAAATGAATTTTTAAGACCTTCAACGGCACCTTCTACAGCACCTTTAGCATCTTCAACAACTTCTTTTGCTTTGGCAACTGTTTTTTCTACAGCACCTTCTGCTTCTGTCTTGCTATCACCAGTAACTTTACCAAATCCTTCTTTGATAGCACCAGTTGCTTGATCCAATTTATTTTCAAGTGACATAGTTCTGTCTCCTTTGCTTTTAATACGATAAACGTTATCGCTTACATTTAGTTTATGCTTATTCTTTAGTAAAGTCAAACAATCTGCTCAAAATGAAGCAATTAAGGTAAATAGAAAGTCAATCGTTCCTTGTCGAAATCAACAGCCAACTCATACTTCCCTTCTTCGTTTTGCACAACATAGCCCAAGACGACTAGACTCTCAACGAAGATATCACGACGTTTCTGTATCAGTTGGTCTTTTTTGAGGAACTTGAGCAAAAACGTCGTCATATACTTGAGGGCATACTCAGGGTTAACATCTCCTAAAATATCATAGAGTTTCTGCTGTTTTTCTGTCAAAGGATATTGGTGCTTGACCTTGTAGAAATAGTTGGATAGGGTCATCTTTTCTCTTGCAAAGTCCGTACGTTCGACTAAAATGGCAGCATTGGTTTGATTGCGCAATTCTGTCTCAAAAGTCTTCTCCAACAAGGCTTGATAGACTGGACTATCCTCTCTGATAAAAATTTCTTGGTCAAGGGCCAAACTGTCTATTGATTCTAGAAAAGGGAGATTGAGGTAATAGCGTTTGTTTTCCCTTAGGATCAAACCGGCCTTAATATACTCTTCCATGAGCTTATCAACTGCTACATCTGGAAACTGGGCCTTGATTTCTCGTAGAATCACATCGTTATGCTGGTTCAGATAGTCCACCAAATCTATAAAAAAAGGCTGTCGAGTCAAACGGGAGGGATTAAAAATCTGAATCATGAAGATTCCTTTCTTTACATTCTAATAGAGGGGATGCTGCTAGTTGACTAGGATTGGTCCCTGGTTGATTCAGGGGCACAGGAAGTTCGAGTTTCCTGTAATATTCTCTCCAAAAATCACTAATCTCCTGCTCCCCATCACCAAATTTCATCGGTATGCTCTCAAAAATCGGTAGGATTTCAGCGATGTACTGGGAGCAGTAAAAGCCAGACCCATCTGGATAAAACGAGCTATTATAAGGAGCACCTAGATGCTGACAAGCCTTCTCCTTCACCAAGTCAGCTTCCAGCTCTGGATAGACATAAAGGTCGTAAAGATGAGTCGGTTCAAAAAAATCAGCTGGTTCTTGACAGATAACACCAACTTCACCAGTTGCATGATAAACAAAACCGTCCAAAAAGATAGCTACATGACTATAGTTCCCAGTAGAAGCCTGGATGGCCTGCCCCATATCTGAAAGGTCCTTCACAAAAATCAAGTCACCATTTTCTAACATCTTTCTCTCCTAGAAAAAAAGGAGCCGAAACCCCTTTAACTATATCGAAAACATCGTTTTCTATTTTGAAATAACACCCAAAATCTTAAGCATTAAAGCTTTCAGTCAACTGAGGCACCACTTGTTTCTTACGTGAAACAGCACCTGGAAGGAAAGCGTGATTGTTTTCAAGTTTGAAGTTGAAGGCTGCTTCCACCTTGTCCATGTTTGATCCAAGAGCAAGGATTTCTGAGTTTGAGTTGACGATGTCTGTAATCATCAAGACAAAGTCTGAGTAGCCGTTTGCTGCATTAGCTGCTTGCATTGCTGCTTCGATTTCAGCTTGACGTTCCAAGACTTCAGCAATATCAACTGTATTGACTTGGGCAACACGAACCTTATTTCCGTTGAGTTCAAAAGTCTTAGCATCGATATCAATCAATTCTTCAGCAGATTTGCTAGCCAAGTTAGTACCAGCCTTGAGCATAGCAAGACCGTACTCTTCCAAGTTGACGCCTGCTAATTCTGCCAATTCTGGAGCAATGACTTTATCAGATGGGTGAGTTGTTGGAGATTTCAAAAGAAGGGTATCTGAAATCAAACCTGAAAGCATCAAACCTGCGATTTCTTTAGGAACTGCCACACCATGTTCTTTGAACATGCGGTAAACGATAGATGAAGCTGATCCAACTGGTTCCAAGCGCATGTAGAGTGGGCTTGCAGTTTCAAAATTAGCCACACGGTGGTGGTCCACAACTCCGTAAACTTCTACTTCTGCGATATCTGATACAGATTGTTGGAATTCATTGTGGTCAGTCAAGATGACTTGCTCTGCACCTTCTGCTTTAGCAGATGTGATGACGCGTGGTGCTTCTACACCAAAATAGTTCAATACGAAAGCTGTTTCTTCATTTGGAGTTCCAAGAGCCACCGCTTCTGTATCCAAACCGTATGCTTCTTTTGCAAGATAAGCAAAAGCTACAGATGAACCAATAGCATCTGAGTCTGGATTTTGGTGACCAAATACTAGAATCTTAGACATGATAATACCTCGTTTCTTTATTCTCTTTATTGTAGCATTTTTTTCGCTTTTTGACAAAAGTAAGAGGAGTCAAAGGACTCCTCATTACAAGTCAAAAGAATCGACTAAATTTCTATTTTGATTCTCTTTGAAATAATTTTCTTTTTGCATACGTGTCTTGCGCTTGAAAAGAGCTTCGGCAGACATGGCATCTTCCTTACTGGCAAAACCCTCTACATAGATGAGTTTGACTGGCAAGCGAGCTCGGGTATACTTGGCTCCCTTACCACTATTATGAACGGCAAGGCGCCTCTTCACATCCGTTGTATAGCCCGTATAGTAAGACTCGTCGCGGCACTCCACCACATACATATAGGCTTTATGATCCATAGTAAATCTCTTGAATTTCTGGTGTATAGGAACCATCATCATTGTGAACAATGAGTGGTGGTAAGACCTTAAAGCCACTGGTCGAGCCATCCTTGATAGCTTCGATTAAGAGCATATTGGCCTCCTTCTCTCGTTTAGGATAGACAAATTGCAGGCGCTTAGGTGCCAAATTGTGGCGTTGAAGCATGTCCAAGATATCCAAGAGCCGATCAGGACGATGGACCATGGCCAAACGACCATTAGACTTGAGAATACTCTGAGCACTTCGGCAGATTTCTTCTAGGTTAGTCGTAATTTCGTGTCTGGCCAGAAGGTAGTGCTCACTCTCGTTCAGATTAGAATGCGGATCCACCTTAAAATAAGGCGGATTGCACAAAATCATATCCACCTTACTTCCCTGAATGTGGGCAGGCATATTTTTCAAATCATCACAGATGACCTGCATCTGCTCTTCCAAGCCATTCAACTGAACCGAACGCTCTGCCATATCCGCCAAGCGCTCCTGAATCTCTACAGATATTATCCGCGCCTGAGTACGTGAACTAGCAAAAAGTCCCACTGCACCATTTCCAGCACAAAAGTCCACAATTAAACCCCGTTTAGGGAAGCGAGGAAAGCGCGATAAAAGAACACTATCCACCGAATAGCTAAACACCTCTCTATTTTGAATGATCTTGATATCTGTCGAAAAGAGCTGATTGATTCGCTCTCCTGGTTTTAATAATTGTTCTTCTTTCATACTTTCATTATAACAGATTATGTTAATATTACAAATGATTTAAATAATCGTATTTATGGCTTCTTCTTTAAATGCTCTAGTGCCTCACGCGTCCAAACAGGCATCATTCGCCCAAGTGGTGCAAAACCGTGCTTGATCCGATCATTTGAAAAACGTCTCCGTCTTGGCAATTGATGTTTTTCCTCTTCCAGAGTACGGATAGAAAGACTAGCCTTCCCAGTGTATTCGTCAAAATCCACCACCTGAACTTGGACTTCATCACCAATTTTTAAAATGTCATAGATATTTTCAATAAATCCCGTCCGAATCTCCGAGATGTGAATCAGCCCTGTCACCCCTGTCTCTAACTCGACAAAGGCACCATAGGGCTGAATTCCTGTAATACGCCCAGTTAGCTTATCACCAATTTTCATTCTAGTCCTCAATTTCAATCGTTTCAATTACTACATCTTCAACTGGTTTGTCCATTGCGCCAGTCTCAACAGCTGCAATGGCATCCAAGATCGCAAATGATTCAGCATCTACCAACTGCCCGAAAACAGTATGGCGGCGGTCAAGGTGAGGAGTTCCACCTTGTTCTGCATAGATCTCAGCGATTGGTTCAGGCCAGCCACCACGCGCAATCTCTTTCTTAGAGTACGGCAAATGTTGGTTTTGTACGATAAAGAACTGGCTACCATTGGTATTTGGACCCGCATTGGCCATAGAAAGGGCACCACGGATATTGTAGAGTTCTTCTGAAAATTCATCTTCAAAAGAGTCACCATAGATTGACTCGCCACCCATACCAGTACCAGTTGGGTCTCCACCTTGGATCATAAAGTCCTTGATAATACGATGGAAAATGACACCATCATAGTAACCATCTTTAGACAGAGCAACAAAGTTGGCCACTGTTTTAGGAGCATGTTCAGGGAAGAGCTTGATACGCAAGTCTCCGTGATTTGTTTTAATGGTCGCTAGCGGACCTTCTACTGTTTCAATGTCTACTTGTGGGAAATGCAATTCTTTTTCTACCATACCAAATCTTTCTAAGGCATCAAAAATGCCATCTTCTTCTACTGTTTTTGTAATATAATCTGCTTTTTCTTTGATTTTTTCATGGGAAACTCCCATGGCAATACTGATTCCAGCATAATCAAAGAGTTCCAAGTCATTGAGCCCATCCCCAAAGACCATAACATTCTCTGGTTTCAAGCCTAGATGTTCTACAACCTTGGCTACACCAGTTGCTTTGGATCCTGAAATCGGCACGATATCAGATGAATGTTCATGCCAACGCACCATGCGAAGTTTAGCAGAGAGACTATCTGGTAACCGCAAGTCATCCCCTTTATCCTCAAAGGTCCACATCTGGTAAATATCTGCTTTTTCATGAAAATCTGGATCCACATCCAAGTTCGGATAAATCGGGTCAATAGCCTCACTGATCAGTTCTGTTCGCGTGGAGAGTTTGGCGTCATGACTACCAACCAAGCCGTACTCAGTTCCCTCTCGCTTAGTCCAAGAGATATACTCATCAACATCTGACTTGTCAATCTGATGCTGATAAATGACCTGGCCTTTTTTATCTTCGATATAAGCCCCATTCAGAGTTACAAAAAAGTCTGGCTTGAGCTCACGAATCTCTGGAACGACACCGAAAATACCACGCCCAGAGGCAATTCCTGTTAAAATTCCTTTTTCACGTAACTGTTTAAAGACAGTGGGAATTGTAGCTGGAATAAAACCTTTCTTTGACGTACGCAAGGTATCATCAATATCAAAAAAGACGATTTTAATCTTCTTTGCCTTGTATTTTAATTTTGCATCCATCTCTCTACCTCTTTTTTATCACTCCTTCCATTATACCATAAAGCTGATGAAATTCCTTTTTTGAAAAAAGATGAAAATCCTATCAAAAAGAGAGCCAGAAAAACTAGCCCTCTCTTTTCATCCTAGAACATCTCTAGAGCAATCATGGTAATCATCGTTGCATCATAGTAGTTGTCCAAAGGTAAATCTTGTGTGAAAATGTATTTATTTTGTTGAAGAAGTTTCAGATAACCTTCTCCCTTATCAGACGCATAGGTAATCGGTGCCAAGAAACTACCTGCCTGGTATTGATTGAGGGCCGTTCCGTTCAAGTCATAACCAGCATAAATGCGTTGCTCTTTCATAAAGAAATCCATCATCTTTTGAACGAGTTTTTGGCTTCTTTCATCCTGACTCTGTGACAAGTGATAAGGCAAACGGCAAGCGTTATAAGAGTACGCCCCATCGTATTGAGATTCGATAGTATTGGCATCAACAAGACGTGCCCCAGACTTCTCAGCCCAGATAAAGTCTGGCAAGAGACCCGTATCAGAATGAGAACTGATTTGCTCTAGTTGGCCAAGCATCTTATCCTTAACATCTAACCACTGTTTATTTCCAGTCAGGTCATAGAAAGATTGGAAATAGTGAGGAAGAGTATCAGACGTCCGCATCAAGTAATAATAATCGGAATCCTTGTTTGCCCAGTTCCCTACTGTTAGGACACCTGTCTCTTCATTATAATTGTATCGAAGAATATCTTCTAAGATTTTTTTAGCTTGCGCTTGGTATTCCTGTGCTTTATCAGGCCACTGCTTGGCAGCTTCAATCAAAGAATAAGCGATGTAGAGATCCCCATCAGTTGCGTTCTGCTTCTCAACCGTTTCACTACCATTTGTGATCACTTGCTTCCAAGACATCAACTGCGTTCCCTCGATACGATGATTTTGGTAATAGCGATAAAGGCTTTCATAATCTGCTTGTGTTGCTTGCCCTTTTTGGGCTGCTAAAACCGTTATGAGCATGCCGTAACTCTGGGCTTCTGATAAGACTGTTGTTTCCTCAGAATCATTCGTCGTACGAACATAAGACTGATCGCCTTTTGTAACAAGGAACTGTTGGCTCCATTGGCTGTAAATTCGATTACGCATCTCGATTTTAGTCCTTCCTCTCACTAAAAACAAGGCTAAACAAAAGATAGAAAGGATGAGCACAAACCAGACATATTTTAATTTATTCGTTTTCATAGAACCTCCTATCCTGCAAATCGTTTAGTTTTAACCCACTTGGTTTCTTTTCGTCGGAGTACTTTATCCAGCACGATTGAAGAAATGGAATCAACGGATACAACGATAAACATCTGTGCATAAGAGAAATAGGCTGCCAAGGCCAACCAGATTTGTTTAGTCGTCGCTTGTCCAAACTGACTTGCTAATGCTGTCATAATTTGCATCAGATAAAGACCAATCATGAGAATCCAGTTGAAGAGCATGAGCTGGGCGATGTAGATATTATCCGCATCAAAAGCAAATGGAACTCTGACATCTGGGAAGAAAAGATTAAGGCAGATTGCTAGCACATTCGCTAGGAAAATCAAATCCGATAGGACAATGGCAAAGTTAAACCAAAAGAAAACACAAGAATAGTTAAAGACTTCTAGTTTAACGCGCCAGTTTGCTCTGCCAAATAAATGCTTAAAGTTCGAGAGAACAACTTCATAATTTCCTTTCGCCCAACGTTTACGCTGCATATAGTAACTCTTTAAGGTCTCAGGTTCTTGTTGGAAAGCCTCTGAATTATAGGCAAGGGCAATTAATTTACCACTCTGCATGATTTTGAAGGAAATATCGGTATCCTCGGTTAAGGCACCATTTTTCCAACCACCGATGCTCTTTACAAAGTCGGTTTGAATGATAAAGTTGGTTCCTGGGATACGCCCAATTTTAAAGAGATGCCACATCCCAACGTGGTGCACGCGCTGAGTAACAACGATCTCTTGGTTGATACAACGAGTCAAGAAATTTTGATTGGCATTTCGAGTCTTGTTGCGGCCGAAAGATGCCACATGACGTTCTGGATCCTTCATCACTTCTTTCACAAGGAAATAAAGAGCATTTTTTTCAGGCATGGCATCTGCATCATAGACACAGATATATTCGCCTGTTGCCATCTCCAAAGCATCGTTTAGAACGCCCGCTTTTCCTCCCGTACCAGTACGGTCTATAATGGTTAGATTTCTTTCAGCATATTCTGGCATGGCTTGTACAGACAAGCATTCAGCATAAGTGTTATCCGAACAGTTATCCGCAAATAAGAGCAATTCCACACGATCGTGAGGATAATTCATATCCAAGATAGCTTTTGCCGTTTGGGCAATAACCACATCCTCATTATGAGCAGGAACAACAATGGTAACCTTAGGATAATAAGGTAGTGGCGAAGTGTCTACACGAAAATCACTGTGTTTAAACCAAAAGTGTACTGCCGAAAAGAGAATTACCAAGCCCCATGCTAGAGAAATCCAAATTGTAAGCAAGGTAAAAATCATTAACATTTGACTAATCATGATTCACCGCCTTAAAATTTTTGTTTACTCGATGGTAAAGAATATTGTATGCAATAAATAGTATGATAAAACAAATGCCAAAGGCGAGACTGAGTCCCAAAGCAATACCAAAAAATAGTTCGGTTAAAGTCATGTTTCCCTCCTAATATTCTACAATTACATCTGTCTCTAATTGACGTTTGAGATGACTGGCAATATCTGCGTAGTCTTGGTATTTATCTTTATTATCAGAGTTAATCACCAAATAGCCTGTTTGGAACTGAATTCCTTGATTGCCATCTTCTCCATGAAAAACTAAACTGCTCAGTTTCTCCTGCAAACCATTCAAATAAAGTTCCTTCAAAGAATGTTGGTTAGTACTCGATAGAACGAGAAAATTACCATCCGAAACATAATAAAGCTTATCATTGTAACTCAATTCCTGAGCAATCACCTCTTGAATGCGACTGAGCATCTGGTTATGTTCTTTCGGTTTAATCTGGAAGAACAAATCTTCATGTGACCAATGAATCAATAAGGACTGTACCATCACATCACTTTGTTCAGTGACCATCGCTTGGTAATCTACTCGAGCTTCGTCTTCCTGTTCTTGTACCTTTGAGGCCACCTTGAAGAAATAATAACGAACCTTAAGTAGAATCCCAATCAAAAGTGGAAAACTGATCAATAAGAAGACCAGTTGCATGATTGGGATATAAACCACACCCGCAACCAAAACGATAAGTCCAAAACCAAATGCTAAGATAAGGGTCCAAGTAAGTAAAAGGTCAGATAATACCAACACGGCAAACAAGGCTAAAGCTAAAAACAAGATTTGTTCTAAAATGATTGCTCGAGCATACAAAAAACAAAGCACCAAAAGAATGACCTCACAGGCAAGCAAAGCCATAAGCCAGTTTTTAAATTGACTCCAATTTTTCATTTTATCTTATTTCCCCCTTTGAATTCAGATACAGAAGTCGCTGCCCCAAAGTACTGTTGAATGGATTGTACGATTCGTTCAGAAGCTCTTCCATCTCCATAAGGATTTGGTGCCTGAGACATTTGTCTATAAAGAGTTTCATCTGTTAAGAGTGCTGCCATTGCTTCTTTCACACGTACTGGATCCGTACCAACTAGCTTCAACGTACCTGCTCTTACTCCTTCTGGACGTTCCGTCGTGTCACGAAGGACAAGGACAGGTTTGCCGAGAGAAGGTGCCTCTTCCTGAACACCTCCAGAGTCAGTCATGATAAAATAGCTTCTTGAAGCCAAATTATGAAAATCAAGTACATCTAAAGGCTCAATCAAGTGAATACGATCGTGACCAGCTAAGATATCGTTTGCTGCTTCTTGCACAGCAGGGCTAAGGTGAACAGGATAAACAACTTCAATTTCCTGATGAAGATCGACCATCTCACGTAAAGCTGTAAAGACATTTCTCATTGGTTGACCTTGATTCTCACGACGGTGCATGGTTACCAATACAAGTTTCTTATCTGGATCCAATTGATCTAAAACTTCATGATAGTAATCCGATTGAACGGTTAGTTTCAAGGCATCAATGGCTGTATTTCCCGTAATGACAATAGCAGACTCAGGATGATTTTCCTTAAGAAGATTTTCTTTACTCTCACTAGTTGGAGCAAAATAAAGATCCGCAAGGTTATCTGTCATCTGACGATTCATTTCTTCTGGGAAAGGAGAATACTTATCAAAAGTCCTTAAACCAGCTTCAACGTGGCCGATTCGTACCTGATTATAGAAAGCAACTAAACTTGCTGCAAAAGTTGTCGTTGTGTCTCCGTGAACAAGAATCATATCTGGAAGTTCTTGCTTAACAACTGGATCAAACTTTTCTAAAATTTTTCCAGTAATATCTAAGAGGGATTGATTTTTCCCCATAATATCCAGGTCATAATGTGGCTCGATGCTAAAAGTTTCAAGAACTTGATCAAGCATTTGACGGTGCTGAGCTGTCACAACTGTGATCGTCTCAATGCTGTCACTATGTTTTTGCAATTCTAACACTAAAGGGGCCATTTTAATAGCTTCTGGTCGTGTTCCAAAAACAACCATCACTTTCAGTTTCTTCATTATGCTATCCTTCTACTATAATAAAATTTGACACATCAGATTAATCTTTATATCGAATTATTGCGCAAATCAATTAATTTGATTATCTTAATTATTTTACCGTCAATTAATTTATATGTCAAATTTTTTCCAAATTATATTATTGCATTTAATTTAATTTTAACAATTTGTAACCTTTTTGTAACAATATTATTTACAACCTTTAAAAAGCCTTATTTTAGGAAATTTTAAGACTTTTCAAAAGAATCCGTATTTAAAAAAACTAAACCTTATATGTTTTTTTCGATATTTATTTTTATCTTTATATTTCAAACAATTATATTTTACCACTCTGAGGAATAAATCAAACAATTTCAAACAAAAAAGTCCCTTTTTCGAATGAAAAAGGAACTGTGATTGTTTACTATATTTAAAATTTAAACCTTATAAAATCTGTCTTAAAACAAATTTTTCGACAGATACAAGACCAATTCTCCGATATCTTCACAAACTGCATTCATGGCCGGTTGATGGTTCTGATACCAAACACCCGTCCCATCTGGAATATAGCCTCGTTTGATGTACAATCTCTGGGCAGGTCCATACCCTGAATGGAGCCCCACACCAAGGGTCACCTTATCCGATATGAGCCTAACTCGTTTTTCTGCTTCTTCCAGCAAGAGATTTCCAATACCTTGATTTTGAAAAGGTTCAAAGACATTGAAATCTGAGAGTTCTGGATAGATTTCTGCAAAAGGCCCCTGCTTAGCGCAGGGCAAAATTGTGATATAACCCGCTAAAGCACCCTCAACCTCTGCAACTAAAACTTCTCTCTCCCCACATTCTTGTTCAAGAAAATATCTAGCCAAAATTTCTTCTCTACCCGGCCAACCTTGGCTGATAAATCCTCGAGATAGATCTTTAATGTCAGATTCTTGCATTTTTCTAATTGAACATATCGTCTTCATAAGTTGCTCCTTTATAGCTTTCTCCTACCATTATAGCACGATAATAAAGATTAAAAGAAAAAACCTAGTAAGACAAAAGAATCTTACTAGGTCAACAGGGAATCCTTTCTAACAAAGTCCTATAAAAATCTGAAAAAGAGGTTCACCCAAACCGAACTCGCTCTCTCATTTCAAGGCTCGTGACAAAAAGACCCACCCAGGTCTTAATTCGCTTTCTTGTTTTCATGCTCATGAAAAAGAGGTCCACCCGGACCCCTTTTTTTAATCTTCGTTTACGAAAGGCATCAAAGCCATTACGCGAGCGCGTTTGATAGCTGTTGTTACTTTACGTTGGTTTTTAGCTGAAGTTCCTGTTACACGACGAGGAAGGATTTTCCCACGTTCTGAAACGAAACGGCTAAGAAGCTCAGTATCTTTGTAATCAACATATTCAATTTTGTTTGCTGCGATGTAATCAACTTTTTTACGGCGTTTGAATCCGCCACGACGTTGTTGAGCCATGTTTTTTCTCCTTTATAGTATTAATTGTCCATTAAAATGGTAAATCATCATCTGAAATGTCCAATGGATTGGTTGCTCCAAATGGATTTTCAGAACGTGAAAAGTCTGGTACTGGGTTTGCAGGTGCTGATTGACCAGCAGTTGGTGCAGAATAAGCTCCACCTGAATGTCCTTCACGCACTCCGCGGCTTTCCAACATTTGGAAATTCTCAGCCACGACTTCTGTTACGTAGACACGTTGTCCTTGCTGGTTATCGTAACTACGAGTCTGGATACGGCCTGTGATCCCGATAAGAGAGCCTTTTTTAGCCCAGTTGGCAAGATTTTCAGCCTGTTGGCGCCACATAACGACATTGATGAAATCAGCCTCACGTTCGCCATTTTGACTCTTAAATGTACGGTTTACTGCAAGAGTAAAAGTCGCAACTGCTACATTTGATGGGGTATAACGCAACTCAGCGTCACGTGTCATACGCCCTACAAGTACAACATTGTTAATCATAATTTACCTTCTTACGCGTCAAGTTTGACGATCATGTGACGAAGAATGTCAGCGTTGATTTTTGAAAGACGGTCAAACTCTTTAAGAGCTGCGTCGTCGTTTGCTTCAACGTTAACGATGTGGTAAAGTCCTTCACGGAAATCTTGGATTTCGTATGCAAGACGACGTTTTTCCCATGATTTTGATTCAACAACAGTTGCACCGTTGTCAGTCAAGATAGAGTCAAAACGTGCTACCAAAGCGTTTTTCGCTTCTTCTTCAATGTTTGGACGAATGATATAAAGAATTTCGTATTTAGCCATTGATATGTTCCTCCTTTTGGTCTAATGACCCCTAGTCTTTGCAAGGGGTAAGTGAGGTTTTCTCACAATAAACTATTATACTAGAAAAACTGATAGATAGCAAGATAAAAGTGAAAAAAGAAGATGAAAATATCTTCTTTTTACTAGTTTATGGTTTGATACGGTGCAACATACGTGGGAATGGAATGGCTTCACGGATATGTTTGGTTCCAGCTGCGAAGGTTACCATACGTTCGATACCGATACCAAATCCTCCGTGTGGAACTGTGCCGTATTTACGAAGGTCAAGGTAAAATTCATATTCTGTACGATCCATGCCCAGTTCTTCCATTTTAGCTACAAGAGCATCGTAGTCTTCCTCACGCATAGATCCACCGATGATTTCTCCGTAACCTTCTGGTGCCAGCAAGTCTGCACAAAGCACGCGCTCTGGATTTCCAGGAACTGGTTTCATGTAGAAGGCCTTGATAGCTGCTGGGTAGTTCATGACAAATGTTGGCACACCAAAGTGGTTTGAAATCCATGTTTCGTGTGGTGAACCAAAGTCATCGCCATGCTCAAGATGCTCGTAGTCAGCATCTTCATCATTTTCATGCTCTTGCAAAAGGTCAATGGCTTGATCGTAAGTGATGCGTTTGAACGGCTCTGCAATGTAGCGTTTCAAGAGATCTGTATCACGTTCCAAGGTTTCCAAGGCTTGAGGCGCACGATCAAGAACACCTTGAAGAAGGGCTTTAACATAAGCTTCTTGCAAGTCAAGTGACTCATCGTGTGTCAAGTAGGAGTACTCCGCATCCATCATCCAGAACTCAGTCAAGTGACGGCGCGTTTTTGATTTTTCAGCACGGAATACTGGACCAAAGTCAAATACACGACCAAGAGCCATAGCCCCTGCTTCTAGGTAAAGCTGACCAGATTGACTCAAGTAGGCTGGCGTTCCGAAGTAGTCTGTTTCAAAGAGTTCTGTTGAATCTTCAGCCGCGTTTCCTGAAAGAATTGGGCTATCAAATTTCATGAAGCCGTTCTTGTCGAAAAACTCATAAGTTGCATAGATGATAGCGTTACGGATTTGCATAACCGCTACTTGCTTACGAGAGCGGAGCCACAAGTGACGGTTGTCCATCAAGAAGTCTGTTCCGTGTTCTTTTGGTGTGATTGGGTAGTCTTGAGATTCACCAATCACTTCGATGTCTGTAATATCGAGCTCATAGCCAAACTTAGAACGTTCGTCTTCTTTGACAATCCCTGTCACATAAACAGACGTTTCTTGGCTCAAGCGTTTGATGACATCAAACTTCTCAAGTCCCACTTCCTCACCGAACTTTTCAATAAAGTTTGGTTTAAATGCTACACCTTGGAAAAAGGCTGTCCCATCACGCAATTGCAAGAAGGCAATTTTCCCTTTTCCAGATTTGTTGGCAACCCAAGCTCCGATGGTCACTTCTTGACCAACGTAGTCTTTTACATCGATAATTGTTACACGTTTTGTCATAATCTATCTTCCTTTTTTCGTTTAACTTGTCCGAAGACATCATTACCCACTATTTTACCATAAATAGACTGCGATAGCTAGGTTCTACTAGAGAAAAATCGCGAGATTTTCGTTACAAAAAATCTTCGCTAAAAAGGCGAAGATTCTAAGTTTTATTTTTCCATAAACCGATGCAAACGGTGAATAGCTTCTTTTAATGTATCCATGTCTGTGGCATAGCTGAGACGAACATTTTCTGGTGCTCCAAATCCAGCTCCTGTAATCAAGGCAAGGCCGACTTCTTCGAGAATAGCTGTTGTAAACTCTGTCACATCAGTATAACCCTTCATTTCCATCGCTTTTTTGACATTTGGGAAGAGATAGAAGGCTCCTTGGGGCTTGACAACTTCAAATCCTGGCACTTGGCACAAGAGTGGATAAATGGTATTCAAACGTTCTTCAAAGGCTTGGCACATGGTTTCAACAGAGTCTTGTGGTCCAGTTAGGGCTTCAATGGTAGCATATTGAGACACTGCTGTCAGATTTGAAGTCGTTTGTCCTGTTAGTTTGCTCATAGCAGCGATAATTTCAGGATTTCCCACCGCATAACCTACCCGCCAACCAGTCATGGCATAGGCCTTAGATACACCGTTAATCACGATGGTTTGCTTGCGAATGTCTTCTGACAGACTAGAGATTGGAACAAATTCGTTCCCGTTATAAACCAAACGGCCATAAATATCATCTGCTAGGATAAGGACATCATGCGCAACAGCCCAATTTCCGATAGCCAAGAGTTCCTCACGAGAGTATATCATACCAGTCGGATTCGATGGTGAATTGAGAACCAAGACCTTGGTCTTATCTGTTCGTGCTGCTTCTAGCTGCTCTACTGTTACTTTAAAGTGATTGTCTTCCTTTGCCTGGACAAAGACAGGCACTCCTTCTGCCATTTTGACCTGGTCTCCATAGCTGACCCAGTATGGTGTAGGGATAATGACTTCATCACCTGGATTGACCACAGCCATAAAGAAGGTGTAGAGAGAGAACTTAGCACCAGTGGCAAAGGTAACCTCGTTGGCTGCAACAGAATACCCATAATAGCGTTCAAAATAGGTATTAACCGCCGCTTTTAACTCTGGTAGGCCTGAAGCAACTGTATAAAAGGAAGCTCGTCCATCTCGAATCGCTTCTACCGCTGCATCCTGAATGTTTTCAGGAGTATGAAAATCAGGCTGTCCCAAGGTTAAGAAAAGAACGTCTTTTCCCTGAGCTTTTAATGCTTTGGCTCTTGCATCACTAGCTAGAGTGACGCTTTCTTCCATTTCTAGTACACGTTTGGATAGTTTCATATGCCCTCCTTATTGGATCACTGCTCCTGTTTCAAAGTCAACCAGATAGTACTGGTTTCCTGACTTAACTTCCCAAATCGGCTTGTCCTGATAACGACCAAAGGTGATCTTGTCAATGTCGCTAGCTCCTTTTTCCCTCGAAATCGTCGCTGCCTTGTCTTGAGAAATCCCTTTATCAAGCTGATAAACATAAATCTTGTGGTCATTCTTTTCAATCAGTACGGCAATGGCCTCTTGCTTTTTATTATGTCCTAAAACGCTGTAATAACCTTCTAGTCCATTATAAAAATCAACCTGATCTGCCTTTTCCAATTCTGCATACTGCTTGGCTAGTTTTTCTCCCTCAACTCTAGCATCTTGATAGGGTTTCATGCTGAGTGATATCAGATAAAGGAAGGAAGTGGTCATGACTAGTACTACCAGAGCAATGCCGATTCCATACTGTAAAAGTAGCTTGTTTTTTGCTTTTTTCTGTCTTAGTTTCACTCGTCTATTTTACCATCTCTCCTTCTTTATTACAAGTGAAGACAGGAACATTCTAAGATTCTTTTCCTATAAAATGTAAGTTCTTGTTTTTCTCTCTCATTATTGATAAAATAACCTTATGAAACAATATTCGAAAGAGAAAATTTCCGATAATCAACTAGACTTAAAAACAGCTATCATCCTCAACAAAGCCCTACGAACCTTTAAACCATATGAAGCCAAGGCTGCTAAAGAACACGGGCTAACACCCACCCAATTTTCAGTTTTGGAAACCCTCTATAGCAAGGGGGAACTACGCATTCAGGATTTGATCGAAAAAATGCTAGCCACTTCTGGAAACATGACTGTTGTCATTCGAAATATGGTTCGAGATGGATGGATTTCTAGAAATTGTGACCCGAAAGATCGTCGATCCTTTTTCCTGAAATTAACACCTGCAGGACGCAAAAAAATCGAGGAGGTTCTTCCTGACCATATCGATTCTATAGTAGAAGCACTCAGCATCTTGGAAGATGGCGAAAAGGAAGACTTAATCCACATTTTAAAAAAATTTAAAAATTTGTGAGCAAAATTATTGCTAATTAGTATTATTTGTTGTAACATAGATGGTAACAAAAGAGTTCGCTCTTTGAATTTTAAACTAAAGGAGACACATCATGTCTAAAAAAGTATTATTTATCGTCGGTTCACTACGCCAAGGTTCTTTCAACCACCAAATGGCCCTCGAAGCTGAAAAAGCACTTGCTGGAAAAGCGGAAGTTAGCTATCTTGATTACTCAGCTGTTCCTCTCTTCAGCCAAGATTTGGAAGTTCCAACTCATCCAGCTGTAGCTGCTGCTCGTGAAGCAGTCCTTGCTGCGGATGCTATCTGGATCTTCTCTCCAGTCTACAACTTCTCTATCCCTGGAACCGTGAAAAACTTACTTGACTGGCTCTCTCGTGCCCTTGACTTGTCTGATACACGTGGCGTTTCTGCCCTCCAAGACAAGTTTGTTACTGTTTCATCTGTAGCCAATGCCGGTCACGAACAACTCTTTGCGATTTATAAAGACCTCTTGCCATTTATCCGTACACAAGTCGTTGGTGACTTTACTGCCGCTCGTGTCAATGACTCTGCTTGGGCAGACGGAAAATTGGTGTTAGAAGAAGCAACTGCTTCATCACTTGAAAAACAAGCTGACGACCTTCTTGCAGCCATCAACTAATCTAGCAAAAACCAGCTCGAATGAGCTGGTTTTATGCTTGTTTCACAAAGACGAGTTCTAAATCACTTGATAAATCAGGTCGGTAGTCAAAGTCTGCAAAACTGAGCTTGCGAGCTTGTTCGACTGTTTGGACTTGCCCCTCTATCAAGGCGGTCAAAAAGGCACCACGGGCTTTTTTTGAAATGGTTGAGTGAATTTTCAACTGACCACCCTTGTCCTCCATAAATTTGAAGGTCACCATCTTTTCTCTGATTTCCTTAGAAAATACGGTTTCAAACTCTGATGACAAGAGAGAAAATATCAAGTCCTTATCCTGTAGTGCCTCATCGTAGGCTGACTTCCAATGAGTCTTTAGGGTTTTACCAGCTACTTTTAACTTCATCAGAAAGTCCAAACGGTGAGGAGCCATGGGCGATAGGGCTGGAACTACGCCATACAAAGCTGATGTAATTAAAACATGATCTTCAAGATAGGTTTGTTCAGCCTCGGTTAACCCATCTCGTTTAATATGACGATACATGAGACCATCAAAAAGTTTCAAGGCTGGATAATGTTTAGCGCTCTGATCTTTTAGTGCTTGAATATGAGCGTACTCTTCTTCTGCTTTCTCGGCAGATACCTTATAAAAAGTCTCTAATTCACTAGCTGAGTAGTGCGCCAGTGAGTCAAGGACTGCCTGACTTTCTTCACTCAAGGGGAGCGCTTCGGTACGGGGATGGTCTGTGTTCATTTCTTTTGCTGTTGGGATTAAAATTTTCATATTGTTAGTGTAGCATATTTTTCAACCACGACCAAGAATTTCATCTTAAAAACCTCGGTTCATACCGAGGTTTGTCTGTTTATTTTGGCCATCCTAACCAGATAGCCACGAGAACAAGGGCTGTGCCAGCTAAGCTTGTTAAGATAGATAAGAATTTATCTTTTTTCTCCTTGAACTGAGAAAACCTATTTTTATACTCAATGAAAATCAAAGAGCAAACTAGGAAGCTAGCCGCAGGCTGTACTTGAGTACGGCAAGGCGACGCTGACGTAGTTTGAAGAGATTTTCGAAGAGTATTATTGTACTTTAAAGGTCTTGAGATAGTTATCTTTTCCAACTTGACCTTCGAAAGATTGGCCATTTTCAAGGTAAGGAAGGTCGTCTGACACTGAAGCCTTGACCTTATAAATCTTACCATCAACTTTGAAGAAGTAGACGGTATCCCCCTTGATGACAGCTGATTTAAGGTCTGAAATCACTCCCTTGATACTTTCTACCGTTTCATTATCCAGGTCGAGGTCATTTTTATTGGCATACTTGCTGAGGAGTTCATCTACCGTAGTTGCTACGATGACATTTTGATACTCCACGGCATCGACCAATGCATACTCCTTGACCAAGCCTGCGTTATCTTTCAAGCCCATGATATAAAGAGGCTTGTCATTGAGATTGACAAGAATAGGGAAGGTAGCCTTGTAGGCCTTCTCTTGCACTGCTCCCTCTGCAGAAGCACGGGCTGATTCTTCGGTTGCTGATGCTAGATTGTACTTGGTGATTTCACCAGTGCGCATATTTTCAAGGATAAATCCTAGATTACTTTCGTCAGCGTTGGCTGAAGTCACCCCAGTGTAGAGATAAATGTCATTTCCGATAGAAAGATAGTTATAGCCTTCTGTCGTTTGGGTAACGTTTTTCTTAGAAATCAAGGCATTCCAGAAGCCGTCTTTATACTTACCGTTGTAGTTGATTTGTTCGATGGTTTCTTCTGCTGGATAGACACGATCCACCCATTCTGGGACTTCATCCAAGCTATATTCCTTGGTTTCTCCATTAGTAGCGTCCAAGATGATAACGGATGAAGGGCGAGGTACTCCTAGACCAAACTGTTTTTGATAAACGGTTGCTACATAGAAAGGATTGCCTTCATCATCCACCTCAAAGGATGGGGTTTTAAAAATCTTGGTTGGATACTTGATTCGAAGATGACGTTTGACGTCACGGTTAAAATACTCAGAGTCCGAATACTTCATCGGTGTTTTTAAATCCACCAATTCCGCATTTCCTGTCACCATATCAACCTTAATATACTCGCCAATTCCCTTGGCTTGATTGTTGAACCATTTGATGGGATCAGCATACTCCAAAGGAGTCACCCTATAGGGCTTGCCATCAACCGTCAACTGGGTATAAGTATCTGCTGCTACGTACTGGGAGACCTTATCCGTCAGAGAGCCTAGATAACGGTCTCCAATCTTTTCGGCGGTACTCCGATCTAGGATTGGAACCTTGCTGGTATCACTCTTGGGAAAATCTTTAAAATCTTTTTCTGTGATAGATACCACATTAGCATAATTTTTTGCTTGGAAAAAGCTAGAGGTTACTAAGCCAACCAGACCAGCAAGGGCAAAGATAAGTCCTGCGGCCAGCAACAATCCTTTACTGAGTTTGGTAAAATGAAGTCCTTCTAGATTAAGCTCGTTGGCATGCTTGCCATGACGTACATGAACATTTTTGAGGAGATTGGTATCCTTGCGGAAACTAAACAAAATCCCCATCACCACCAGATGCCCACAGAGAAAGAAGATGAATTCCCAACTAGTCAGATTGAATGGTGGTAAAAAGATATACCAAGTCGTTGCGATAAAAACAAGTTCAAATAGTATGCGTTTCATCTGAGTTCCTCCTAAATTATCCGTCCTTCCAAATGATCCAGTTCATGTTGGCAGATCTGAGCTGGAAAACCTGTCAGTGTAATGGTCTGTTCCTGCCACTTGCTATCGCGATAGGAAACCGTAATCGTTTCATAACGAATCGTCGTTCGAACCCCAGTCAAAGACAAACAACCTTCCTCTGTCTCGTAAGGCCCTTTGTAGGAAAGGAGAATAGGGTTAAACATGACCATGGGAACTAGGCCAAGATTAAAGATAATCACACGCTTCTGCACACCAATCATATTGGCCGCCAGACCGACACAGGTCTCGCGATTAGCCAGCAAGGTATCCTGCAAATCCTTAGCCAGATAAAGGTCTTCCTGACTTGCAGGTTTCGAGACCTGAGACAAGAATAAGATATCTCGGACAATTTTCTTTTCCATTCTCTTTCACTCCTTACAACTTTACTTTATTATAGCACAAAAGGGGGCAACTTCTAGTCCTTTCCCTCAAATGCAAAAAAAGCCATCCGAAGATGACTTTCTTATTAAATCGCGTTCTTATCAAGACCAAGTTTACGTTGAACAAACTTAACGATTTCGACGATAAGTATCATTGAGAAGCTTCCAGCAAGAACAATGGCCCATTGTGACAAGTCTAGTTTGGTTACGTGGAAGATTCCTTCAAGCGGTTCTACGACAATTGTTGCCATCAGAAGAATGAAGGATACCAAGATAGACCAGTTAAAGGTCTTAGACTTGAATGGGCCAACTGTCAAGATGGATTGGTAAACAGACTTGACATTGTAGGCATGGAAGAGCTGGATCAAACCGAGTGTTGCAAAGGCCATAGTAAGGGCATCCGCATGAATGGCATGATTGTCACCCACATGAACTGGGTAAGCAATTGCAAGTCCATAAACACTCATAACAATAGCTGCTTGGAGTACACCTTGATAGATGATAGAACTCAAAACACCACCTGAGAAGAAGCTTGCCTTTCGTCCACGTGGTTTATGATTCATGACACCAGGCTCAGCAGGTTCAACACCAAGAGCGATAGCTGGGAAGGTATCTGTTACCAAGTTGATCCACAAAAGATGAACTGGCTGCAAGACGTCCCAACCAAACAAGGTTGATAAGAAGATAGTTAATACTTCAGCAGTATTGGCAGAAAGTAAGTACTGAATAGTCTTTTGAATGTTTGAGAAGACCTTACGTCCTTCTTCAACTGCGACGATAATAGTCGCAAAGTTATCATCTGCAAGAATCATGTCAGAAGCTCCCTTAGAAACCTCTGTACCAGTGATTCCCATACCGATACCGATATCGGCTGTTTTCAGAGCTGGCGCATCATTAACACCGTCACCTGTCATAGCAACAACCTTACCTTGTTTTTGCCAAGCCTTGACGATACGAACCTTGTGTTCTGGAGACACACGGGCATAAACAGAGTATTGACCAACTACTTTTTCAAAGTCTTCATCTGACAGTTCGTTGAGCTCAGCACCAGTTAAAACGTGACCTTCTGTATCATTTGCATCAATAATTCCCAAACGTTTGGCAATAGCTTCTGCAGTATCTTGATGGTCACCCGTAATCATGATTGGACGGATTCCAGCTTCCTTAGCCACACGAACAGCTTCTGCAGCTTCGGCACGTTCAGGGTCAATCATTCCAATCAATCCAGTAAAGATCAAGTTGTTTTCAAGCTCTTCAGAAGTCAAGTTTTCTGGAATACTATCGATAATCTTATACGCACCCGCAAGGACACGCAAGGCTTGGTGAGCCATTTCAGAGTTGTTTGTGTGAATTATGTCATTGACTTGATTATCAATCGGAGCGACATCTCCAGCTTTATCCCGAGCAACACAACGTTTCAAGAGTTGGTCAGGGGCTCCCTTGACTGCTACGAGGAATTTACCATCTGGTAATGGATGAACCGTTGACATGAGTTTACGATCTGAGTCAAACGGCAATTCAGCTACACGAGGATATTTCTCTAAGAACCCTTTAACATCGTAACCCTTGTCCAAGGCATACTGGATGAAGGCTGTTTCCGTTGGATCCCCGATCAGGTTTCCTTCTGCATCAATCTTAGTATCGTTAGCCAAGACAACTGAACGAAGAAGAGGCATTTCAAGACCTAGTTCAATGTCATCAGCTGAATCATGTAGTACTGCATCATAGAAGACTTTTTCGACGGTCATCTTGTTCATGGTAAGCGTACCAGTCTTATCAGAAGCGATGATTTCAGTTGAACCAAGTGTTTCTACTGCTGGCAACTTACGAACGATAGAGTTTCGTTTTGCCAAAACTTGGGTACCAAGGGCAAGAACGATAGTCACGATAGCAGGAAGTCCTTCTGGGATGGCTGCAACAGCAAGCGCAACAGAGGTCATCAACTCACCAAGTGGATTTTTACCTTGAATGAAGACTCCAACTACAAAAGTAACAAGGGCAATAACCAAAATTGCATAGGTCAAGACCTTAGAAAGGTTGTTCAAGTTTTGTTTGAGTGGTGTATCCGTCTCATCCGCATCTTGGAGCATGCCAGCGATATGACCAACTTCCGTGTACATACCTGTATTGACAACAACACCAAGACCACGACCATAAGTCACGTTTGAGTTTTGGAAGGCCATATTGACACGGTCACCAATACCAGCATCTGCAGAGAGCTCGACAGTCAAGTCTTTTTCGACTGGAACAGACTCACCTGTTAGGGCTGCTTCTTCGATTTTGAGAGAGTTAGCTTCTAGCAAACGTAGGTCTGCTGGTACGACGTCACCTGCTTCAAGGGCAACGATATCACCTGGTACCAATTCTTTTGAGTCAATCTCAGCCATATGCCCATCACGGATAACACGTGCAGCTGGACTAGACATAGACTTGAGGGCTTCGATGGCTTCTTCTGCTTTTCCTTCTTGGTAAACACCAAAAGCTGCGTTAATGATAACAACGGCTAGAATAATGATGGCATCTGCAATATCTTCCCCACCAGAAGTTATGACGGACAAGATGGCTGCAGCCACCAAAATAATAATCATCAAATCCTTAAACTGTTCGATGAATTTAACCAAGAGAGATTTTTTCTCACCCTCTTCGAGTTCATTGCGCCCATATTCAGCTAGGCGTTTCTGCGCTTCGCTTGACGAAAGGCCTTGCTCAGTTGCTTCAACCGACTTCAAGACTTCTTCGGGACTTTGAGTATAAAACGCTTGGCGTTTTTGTTCTTTTGACATATGTCTCCTCCTTGACTTTGTGTGCAAAACAAGCTCTCTTTTGGTTTTATGACAAACAAAAAGAGACATGTTAATCATAACAAGTCTCGCTGTTTAAGATAGCGCCGGAAAGAATACTTTACAGTATACAATTCGGAATGACGACACTATCACAGGTTTCTGCCAGCTACTCCCTTGAGTAGTACTATTATATCAAAATTTGAATAATTTTCAAGGGTTTAAATCTGATGAAACAAGACTAAATTTGAATTTTCCCATGAAAACCAGTATAATGAAAACAGAATCTCAGCACTAGAAAGGAAGTCCGATGAACCAATCCATGTCAAATCTCAAGTTGGCGGAACGTGGTGCCATTATCAGCATTTCGACCTACCTCCTCTTGTCTACGGCAAAATTAGCGACTGGCCACCTCCTACATTCTTCCAGTTTGGTAGCGGATGGTTTCAACAACGTATCAGATATTATCGGAAATGTTGCTCTTCTGATCGGTATTCGTATGGCACGCCAGCCTGCAGACCGTGACCATCGTTTCGGTCACTGGAAGATTGAAGATTTGGCTAGTTTGATTACTTCCATCATCATGTTCTACGTTGGCTTTGATGTTCTTAGGGACACCATTCAAAAAATTCTCAGTCGGGAACAGACGGTTATTGACCCTCTAGGTGCAACTCTCGGAGTCGTCTCTGCGGCAGTCATGTTCGCAGTTTATCTCTATAATACTCGCCTCAGTAAGAAATCTAAGTCCAAGGCGCTTAAGGCTGCCGCCAAGGACAATCTTTCCGATGCTGTCACCTCGCTTGGGACTTCCATTGCCATCCTAGCCAGCAGTTTTAATTATCCAATCGTGGATAAACTGGTCGCTATCATCATCACTTTCTTTATCTTAAAGACAGCCTATGATATCTTTATCGAGTCTTCCTTCAGTCTTTCAGATGGTTTTGATGACCGTCTGCTAGAGGACTACCAAAAGGCCATCATGGAGATTCCAAAGATTAGTAAGGTCAAGTCCCAAAGAGGGCGGACCTACGGTAGCAATATCTACCTTGATATCACCCTGGAAATGAATCCTGACCTATCAGTCTATGAAAGTCATGAGATTGCGGACCAGGTCGAATCCATGCTGGAAGAGCGTTTTGGAGTCTTTGATACCGATGTCCATATCGAGCCAGCTCCCATACCTGAGGACGAGATTTTAGACAATGTCTATAAAAAACTGCTCATGCGTGAGCAATTGATTGACCAAGGAAATCAGCTAGAAGAACTCCTTGCTGAGGACTTTCTCTATATCCGTCAAGATGGAGAGCAGATGAATAAAGAGGCTTATAAGGCTGAAAAAGAACTTAGTGCTACGATTAAGAACATTCAGATTACCTCCATTAGTCAGAAAACCAAGCTCATTTGCTATGAGCTAGATGGCATCGTCCATACCAGTATCTGGCGTCGCCATGAGACTTGGCAAAACATTTTCCACCAAGAAACTAAAAAAGAAGACAAACAATGACCTTATCCAATGGATAGGGCCTTTTTAATTATTTTACTTTAAGCAAAGACAGACTATGAAAGTTTGGAAGATTTGCTTTTCGAAGCTTGTTTTGCATCTTTTCTTGCTTGACGATTTTGCTCGATGCGCCATTCTCTTTCATAGTACTTCATGGCATCATAGACCCTTTCAGGAAGTCCTACATCTAGTAGAAAGATAGGGATAATTAAATCTGCTGACGGATGAAAAGGGAGAATCCTTCTCTTCAACAGAGCTAGAAAGGATTGGGATTTCACATTTTCCTTGTTTTTAAAATAGACTTCAATCCGATAAGAATCCCTATACTTCCCTCGAATCCGAGAGAAGGAAAAGTCTTCTACATCTGCCCAAGCGTAGAAATGACTAGGTTTCTTTGGATTTTGTTTGTAGTAAAACCCCTCGACAGTAAATCTCAAATATTCCTTATCGGAACTTAACAGCCTGTATGTCTGATAAACGACTACTCCAGCACAAAAGAGGACAAGCAGTATTAATAACAGACTTATCGTATGAAGTCTGGTTCCCTTTTGCGAGTACAAATGGAGATAAGAGAGAGGCAGCAAGAAGAAAAGCACTGAAGCCAAGCCAAACAAGGCATTCCAAATGATTTTCTTGGGACTATGTTTAATGACTTTTTCTTCCATCATGCCAACTCACTTAGGTATTCATAGCGTTCGTATTTTTCAAGGAGTTCTTCGTTTTTCTCATCTAGCTCTTTCTGAAGCGTCGCCAGTTTGCCAAAGTCAGAGCCATTTGCCTGCATCTCTTCTTCAATAGCAGCAATACGATTTTCCAAGGCTTCAATATCCCCTTCAATGCTTCCCCACTCCTGCTTTTCTTGGTAGGTCATACGCTTCTTGTCTTCACGGACCTTGACCACTTTTTCCTTTTCGGCCTTTTGCACTTGATTGGCCATATCAGTTTCAAAGTTTTTTTCATCAAGGTAGTCGGTGTAATGACCAAAGAAAGGACGAATCTTGCCATTCTCAAAGGCGAGAATCTTGGTCGCTACCTTATCCAGGAAATAACGGTCGTGGCTAACTGTCAAGACAGGACCTGAAAAGCTCTGCAAGAAATTCTCCAAGACTGTCAAGGTTGCAATGTCTAGGTCATTGGTCGGCTCGTCCAAAAGAAGAACATTTGGTTTTTCCAAAAGCAATTTGAGAAGATAAAGGCGTTTTTTCTCGCCACCTGACAATTTCTCAATCAAGGTTCCATGCGTCGAACGTGGGAAGAGAAACTGCTCTAGCAACTCTGCAATGGAAGTCGTAGAACCACCACTGGTCTTAACTTCTTCTGCTACTTCCTGCAGGTAATTGATAACGCGCTTGCTTTCATCCAAACCTTTAATTTGTTGAGAGAAATAGGCGATGCGAACCGTCTCACCGATGATAACTTGGCCTTTAGTCGGCTCAAGACTTCCTGCGATGAGATTAAGCAGAGTTGACTTCCCGACACCATTATCCCCAACGATTCCGATACGGTCTTTGGCTTGCACCAAGAGATTAAAATCTTGCAAAATTGGCTTGTTTTCATAGGCAAAGGAAACATCCTGAAACTCGATGACTTTCTTCCCAATCCGACTGGTTTCAAAGTTCATGGTCAAGTCTGTATCAGCAACGCCACCTGAAACTTCCTTTTTCAAGTCATGGAAACGATTGATACGGGCTTGTTGCTTGGTCGCACGCGCTTGCGGTTGTCTACGCATCCAGGCCAGTTCTTGCTTATAGAGTTGTTCTTTCTTGTGGAGAAGGGCAGCGTCACGCTCATCTTGTTCAGCCTTGAGGCGAACATAGTCCTGATAATTTCCCTGATACTCGGTCAAGCCTGCTCGGTCCAACTCGAAAATCCGCGTTGATAGTGCATCTAGGAAATAACGATCATGGGTGATAAAGAGAACCGTCTTCTTGGAATTTTTCAAAAAGAGGGTCAGCCACTCGATGGTCGCAATGTCCAGATGGTTGGTCGGCTCGTCCAGTAACAAGAGGTCGTGGTTTCCTAGGAGAACTTGCGCTAACTGAACCCGTCTTCTCAGACCGCCTGACAATTCCCCAACAGGAGTAGATAAGTTCTGAATGCCCAACTTGCTGAGAACCGTCTTGACCTGGCTTTCAATTTCCCAGGCTTGGAGAGAATCCATCTCTGCCATGACCCGTTCCAAACGAGCCTGCTTATCCTCACTGTAGTTGAGCATGATTAACTCATACTCACGAATGAGCCGGATTTCCTTGAGGTCGCTGGATAGAACCGTATCCAAGA
Organism: Streptococcus oralis; assembly: GCF_026782085.1. Lineage (GTDB taxonomy): Bacteria > Bacillota > Bacilli > Lactobacillales > Streptococcaceae > Streptococcus > Streptococcus oralis_DA. Next base: position 74,400 of record NZ_JAKUVW010000007.1, on the reverse strand, counting down.
CCGTCTTGCTATCATCAAAATCAGGATCCTGTGTCAAGTAGCCAATCTTATAGTCGTTCTTAGCCGAAAAGGGACTGACATCCCCATCAAAGCCAGAAACACCAGAAAGAACATCTAACAGAGTGGTCTTACCCGTCCCATTGACACCAATCAGACCAATTCTATCCAAGTCATGGATGATAAAGGAAATATCCTTAAAAACGGTCTTGTCACCAACGGATTTGCTTAGTTTTTCAACGATAAAATCACTCATTTTTTCTCCCTCAGGTAAGCATGGATAGCTTGACGATCATTTTCCAATTCTCCATCGACAATGGCAAACTCAATCTCTGTTAAAATCTCTCCCAAGTCTGGTCCTGGCTGGTAACCATATTCCTTAATCAAAATTCCACCATTAATCTGAATTTCTTTCTTGTCATGAATGGTCAAACTATGGTAAGTTTCTTTGATGGTTTGTGGGTTGACTTCTTTCCCTTGGGCCTGACGAAGACTTTCAGCTTGTAGAAGGGAATCCAAGTCAAAGCGGTAACAATCACGCTTGCTCAGCTCACCTTCTTCTCGCAAAGCCAAAATAGTCAGTAAATCCTGCACCTGCTTGGCAAACTGTCGTGAGGTTTTCCAAGCTTTCAAAAATGGCTGTGCATCTTTAATCTCCATAGCCCACAATAGAGCCGCCCAGGCTTGTTCGGAAGACTCAAAAGTGAAATCAGTCTTCAAATCAAACAGTTTGTTGAGCTTGTCTTGGCTTCCTGCCATATCTGGAAGATAGTCATAAGCTCGACTCTCAATCATGGAAGCCAGACCAACTCGCCAAAAAGGTGCCAGCAAGAGCTTATCAAACTCAACGAAGGTGCGCTCCACAGAAATTTTCTCCAAAAGTGGCGTCAAAGTCTTCATCGCTTCAAAAGTTTCTGACTCAAGTTTAAAACCGAGACTGGCCTGAAAACGGAAACCACGCATAATTCGCAGAGCATCTTCGTTAAAACGCTCACTAGCCACTCCAACTGCTCGTAAAACTTGGTATTTCAAATCTTCTAAACCATGGAACAAGTCAATGATTTCACCTGTCTCATCCAAAGCGAAGGCATTGACTGTGAAATCACGGCGCTTGAGGTCTTCTTCTAGCGAACGCACAAAGGAAACCGCACTGGGTCTGCGGTAGTCCACATAGACATCTTCGGTCCGAAAGGTGGTTACCTCATACTCCTCGTCCCCATCTAAAACTAAGACAGTTCCGTGCTCGATTCCAATATCGGCTGTTCGCGGAAAAATCTGCTTGGTCTCCTCTGGATAAGAAGAAGTCGCAATATCCACATCGTGGATGGGACGATTGAGGAGGGCATCTCGAACAGAGCCCCCAACAAAATAGGCCTCAAAGCCTGCTTCTTTAATTTTTTCTAATACTGGTAAAGCCTTCTGAAATTCAGAAGGCATTTGCGTTAATCTCATAATAAGTGTTCTAATCCATAGACAAGCTCATGACGCTTGACAACTTCTTTGATTCCCAAATTGACCCCTGTCATGAAGGAGCTGCGATCATAGGAGTCATGACGAAGGGTCAATCCTTCTCCCTGATTGCCAAAGATAACTTCTTGATGAGCTACTAAGCCTGGCAAACGAACTGAGTGGATCCGCATGCCATCAAAGTCAGCACCACGAGCACCCGCAATCAATTCTTCCTCATCAGGCGCACCTTGCTGGATTGATGCCCGAACTTCCGCCATCAACTCAGCTGTTTTGATAGCTGTTCCACTCGGAGCATCTTTTTTCTTATCATGATGGAGCTCGATAATCTCCACATTTGGGAAATATTTGGCAGCCTGCGCCGCAAATTGCATGAGCAAGACAGCTCCCAAGGCAAAGTTAGGGGCAATCAAGCCACCCAAATCTTGTTTACGGGAAAATGCTTTTAGTTCTGCAATTTCTTCACTAGTGAAGCCTGTTGTCCCAACCACTGGAGCAAAGCCATTTTCAAGAGCAAAGCGTGTATTTTCGTAGGCAACAGCTGGTGTGGTGAAATCCACCCAGACATCTGCTTCAAATCCAACCAAGTCAACCTTATCATTGAAGACAGGAATTCCCTGCCACTCTGACTCAGACTCAAACGGATCCAAAACTGCGACCAAGTCCAAGTCTAGATCAGCCAAGACCATCTGACAAGCGGCCTGGCCCATCTTTCCCTTAAACCCAGCAATAATCACTCGAATACTCATCTCTACTCCTGTCTAAGATACAAAGCTTGTAAGAACACAAAGTGAAAATAGGAGTTCTGATCAAGGAGTGTCTACTCCTTGGAAGAACTATCTTTTTCACACAGGGTTCCAGGCGTGTTCAATTATCAAGATACAAAGGACGTTAGCTGCCCATGAAAAATAGGGAATGGCGCTGACTTTCCATGAAAGGCAAGACAGGCATCTTTTTTCAAGAGGCAGATAGTCCGTGTTCAATTTCTAAGATACAAAGCCTGCCCAGAACAATCTAGACAACTGGCGTATAGCTCAAGGCGATACTGCCTTCTCCAAGGTGGGTCCCAATGACACTACCAAAGCTGACAATTGGAATCTCAGAATTCACACCACTCTCCATCAAAAGCTGACGTAAATCCGCTGCCTTTTGAGGAGCGTTTCCATGAATGACTGTAATACGGTAGTCCCCATCTTTTGTCAACTCTTTGATGATTTCCACCAAACGTTTGATTGCTTTTTTCTCTGTACGAACTTTTTCATAAACCTCAATCACACCTTGGTCATTGAAGTAAAGAATGGCCTTGATACTGAGAAGATTTCCTAGGATGGCCGCCCCATTTGACAGACGTCCTCCCTTAACCAAGTGATCAAGGTCATCTACTATGATAAAGGCCGAGTTATCGGCGATTTGGATAGCCAATTTCTCCTGAATCTGAGCAAAATCATCGCCTTGTTCTGCCCAATCAAAGGCACTCTCTACCATAAATCCTAGAGGGGAACTTGTGATATGGGTATCTGGAAAGGCAATGGTCAAACCTTCATACTCGTCTAACATATATTGGATATTCTGATAAAAGCCTGAAATTCCTGACGAAAGAAAGAGGCCCAAGACATGAGTATAGCCTTCATCTTTCAAGGAACTTAGAATCTCATCCAATTTGGCAATACTTGGTTGACTAGTTTTAGGCAATTCTGCAGACTGAGCCATTTTTTGATAAAATTCTTCAGCAGTCAGATTGACACCTTCAACATACTCCTCCCCATCAATATTGACAGGAATATCCAAGATAAATAGATTCTCTCTTTGCAGCGTCCTCTCCTCTAAATAGGCTGAAGAATCTGTAATGACAGCTAATTTCATGGCTAAAACTCCAAATTGATTCCTGGAAGATCCAAGGCGATTTCTGTTACTTCATACGTCAAACGATTAAGCATGTTCAAACATGGACGTGCCAAGGTTTCGACTTCTTCTTGGTTAAATTCACTTGGTTCGTTAACAATACGATCTTCCACATGGTTAACTTGAGAAATCGTTCCACTGATAACAAATTTGTCAAAGACAATCATAAAGCTCAAGATAACAACTAGCGAGGTTACTTGGTTTTCTTGGTCGTATTGGAGCAACTGGAAATTCACGTCTACCTTGGTTTCAGGAGCCCCATTTTCATTTTCCCATTCAAAGTTACGAGCATCAAAGTGATACTGGCTAACAAATTCTTGTTCTCGTTTAAGATTCATTTCTCTCTCCCATTGCTACAATTTACTATGCAATTGTACCACATTTTTATCATTTCATCTAGTTTTCTAGGCTTTAGTCAATACCGATCTCATCTTTAACAACAGTAGCAATCGTATCTACATAGTAATTGACTTCTTCTGTTGTAGGTGCCTCTGCCATAACTCGCAATAGAGGTTCGGTACCACTTGGGCGAACAAGGATACGGCCGTTTCCTGCCATTTCTCCTTCCATCTTTTCGATGATTGCCTTGATGGCTGGTACTTCCATGGCTTTTTCTTTCATAGCATTTTCCACTCGGATATTGACCAGTTTTTGTGGGTAAATCGTTACTTCTGATGCCAGTTGAGACAAGGTTTTACCGGTTTCCCGTATAACTTTTGTTAATTGAACGGCAGTTAACTGTCCATCACCTGTCGTATTGTAATCCATCAAGATAACGTGACCAGACTGTTCACCACCAAGGTTATAGCCTGATTTTCTCATTTCTTCGACGACATAGCGGTCACCAACTGCAGTGACTGCCTTGTTGATACCTTCACGGTCCAAAGCCTTGTGGAAGCCGAGATTAGACATAACGGTTGTCACGATGGTGTTTTGAGCTAACTGGCCTTTTTCAGAAAGGTATTTCCCGATGATGTACATGATCTTATCACCATCAACAATGTCGCCATTTTCATCAACAGCAATCAAACGGTCACTGTCTCCGTCAAAGGCCAAACCGATAGCTGACTGGCTTTCTTTGACCACTTCTTGAAGAGCTTCTGGGTGTGTTGAACCCACATTCAAGTTGATATTAAGACCATCTGGTGTCTCACCGATAACTGTCAACTGAGCACCAAGATCAGCGAAAATCTGACGGGCACTTGTAGACGCTGCACCGTTCGCTGTGTCCAAGGACACTTTCATTCCCTCAAGAGGCGTTCCAGTTGAAACAAGGTAGCCTTCATACTTACGCAAACCTTCTGGATAGTCCACTAAGGTTCCCAAGCCTTCGGCACTTGGACGAGGAAGAGTATCTTCAGTAGCATCTAGCAAGGCTTCGATTTCTGCTTCTTTTTCGTCATCAAGTTTGAAGCCATCCCCACCAAAGAATTTAATTCCATTATCAAGGGCTGGGTTGTGACTCGCTGAAATCATGACACCTGCACTGGCTCCCTCGGTTTTGACTAAGTAAGCAACTGCTGGTGTTGCAAGGACACCAAGTTTGTAGACGTGAATCCCTACAGAGAGAAGACCTGCCACCAAGGCTGATTCTAACATTTCTCCTGAGATACGTGTATCACGTCCTACAAAGACTTTAGGGGCTTCTGTTTCGTGTTGGCTAAGAACATATCCACCAAAACGTCCCAGTTTAAAGGCCAATTCTGGTGTTAGTTCTACGTTTGCTTCTCCACGGACTCCATCTGTCCCAAAATATTTACCCATTTTATTTATCATCCTTTTCTATTATTTATTATTGTTTAGACGAATCTGATTTTGTTTCTGAACTCGTTGAAGACGAACTGCCTTCTGAGGAACTTGTTGACGAGTTACTTGAACTAGACGTTGCTGTTTTTGTTGTAATTTTCATAGTTGTGTCAAACGGCATAATGACGCTTGGTAAGACATTTCCATTTTTATCGACTGCTTGTAGAGGAACAGAGGACGAGTAGTTTCTAGTTATCCGTTCACTCGTCGGTAAGATGGCAATGACACGATCTACTTTGGAGAGGGTTTCCTCATCACTAATAACCGTTACTTTTTCATCTGATACAGTAACGGTATCGATTTTCACGCGAGAATCAATCTGACTAGGATCAATCTCCGGCACAACAATGACATTGTCTCGTTTTGCTTTTTTACCAACCTTCACTGTTATCTTTTGCGGTGTCGCAACAGCCGTCAAACCACTCGGAAGATTTTCAATGGTTAGAGGAACTTCGATGGTTCCTACACTGGCATCAGAAAGATCAGCCGTCACCTTAAATTTGCGGGTACTTTCCTGCATCTCACTCGCTAAAGCAACTCTGTTTGAGCCTGTTAGAAAGACCGTCACCTCAGATGTAAAACCACTGATAAAATACTGATCACTGTCATACTGAATATCAATTGGGACATTAAGAACTGTGTTTGTATAAGTCTCCGTCCGCACCTGTCTGGCACTGTTGCTATTCTGATAGTTTGTCAATGTTGCATAGATAAAGAGAATGCAGGCGAAAAAGAAGGAAGAAATGATGTATAGACTATTTTTTCTCATGTTTCAATCCTCCTAGCAAGCGCTCTTTCAGACCTTGCTTTTTCTCTGATTTTGGAAGTAAGATTCTTCTTAACTCCGATTCAAACTCTTCCAAGGTCAAATCGTGCTTAAAGACTCCATTATAGGTGATGGAGATTCCACCTGTTTCTTCCGAAACCACAAAGGTAAGAGCATCTGATACTTCCGACAAACCAATCGCCGCCCTGTGACGCGTTCCAAACGCCTTGGAAATCCCGGTATCTTCAGTCAAGGGTAGATAGGCTGAAGTTACAGCAATCCGGTTTTCTTTGATAATGACAGCACCATCATGCAAGGGAGTATTGGGAATAAAAATATTGATAAGCAATTCAGCCGAAATTTTAGCATCTAAAGGAATCCCTGTCGAGATGTATTCCTGCAAGGTTCTTACTCGCTGAACCACTACAAGCGCCCCAATCTTACGAGGACTCATGTATTCAACTGATTTCACAAATGCACGAACCATCTGCTCTTCCGCACTGATAGGGGCATTGGAGAAGAAATCAGTAGCCCGGCCCAATCGCTCCAAACCTGTTCGAATCTCTGGTGAAAAGATAACCACCGCTGCAATCACCCCGTAGGTGATGATCTGATTGATCAACCAGGAAATAGTCGTTAAACCAATCATATTGGAAAGAATCTGGGCTAGAATAAAAACTAAGACTCCACGGACCAATATCATAATCTTGGTGCCTGCAATAGCTTTAGTAAAATGATATAAAATATAAGTCACAATGAGAATATCAATCAGATTGGTGACTATACTCCAAGGACTTGAAAACAAACTCGTCCAGTATTGTAAATTGGATAATTGTTGAAAATTCATCCTTGGCCTCCTCCCTGTCAAAACACTTTACTCATCATTATACCATTTTTTGCCCATTTTTTCCCTATCCTACCTCATTTTAAATTAAGCAAAAATATGATAAAATAAACTGACTAGAAAAAACAAAGGAGAAATCATGTCTCAACTCTATGATATTACCATTGTAGGTGGCGGTCCTGTCGGGCTCTTTGCTGCCTTTTACGCCCACCTACGCCAAGCCAAAGTCCAAATCATCGACTCTCTTCCCCAGCTCGGTGGTCAACCAGCTATCCTCTACCCTGAAAAGCAAATCCTTGATGTTCCAGGTTTTCCAAACTTAACCGGAGAAGAGTTGACCAATCGCTTGATTGAACAGCTAAACGGCTTTGATACCCCTATTCATCTCAATGAAACAGTTCTTGAGATTGAAAAACAAGAAGAAGGCTTTGCCATTACAACCTCTAAAGGTAGCCACCTGACTAAAACAGTTATCATTGCCATGGGGGGTGGTGCCTTTAAACCGCGTCCGCTCGAACTAGATGACGTCGAAAATTATGAAAATATCCACTACCACGTTTCCAACATCCAGCAATACGCTGGTAAGAAAGTGACCATCCTTGGTGGTGGGGACTCAGCAGTAGACTGGGCTCTGGCTTTTGAAAAGATTTCCCCAACTACCCTTGTTCACCGCAGAGATAATTTCCGCGCCTTGGAACATAGTGTGCAAGCCTTGCAAGAATCATCTGTAACCATCAAGACACCGTTCGTCCCTAGCCAACTTCTTGGAGATGGAAAGACACTCGATAAACTAGAAATCACCAAAGTCAAATCAGATGAAACCGAAACTATCGAAGTAGACCATCTCTTTGTCAACTATGGTTTCAAATCATCTGTTGGCAATCTTAAAAATTGGGGTCTGGACCTCAACCGTCACAAGATTATCGTCAATAGCAAGCAAGAATCCAGCCAAGAGGGTATCTACGCCATTGGGGACTGCTGCTACTATGAAGGTAAGATTGATTTGATCGCTACAGGACTGGGTGAAGCTCCAACAGCTGTTAACAATGCCATTAACTACATTGACCCTGAGCAAAAAGTACAACCCAAACACTCAACCAGTTTATAAGAAAAACACCACGAATCAACTGATTCGTGGTTTTATAATTCATCTGCAATCTTGTTTATTTTTCTCAGTCTGTGGTTGACACCACTCTTGGTCAGGGGATTGCTCAAGCTATCTGCCAACTGCTGGATAGAGTAGTCTGGATGCTGGATTCGCAACTGCGCTACCTCCTGCAAATCCACGGGTAAATTTTCCAAACCGATTCTATCTTTGATTTTACCGATATTATTGATAGTCTTCATGCTGGCAGAAACTGTCCGAGCGATATTAGCTGTCTCGGCATTATTAGCCCGATTGAGATCATTACGGGTTTCACGCAAAATCTTGACGCGCTCAAAATTATCACGCGCCTGCATGGCCCCAATCACGATCAAGAAATCCATGATGTCCTCTGCCCGCTGAAGATAGGTAACCGCACCTTTCCTGCGCTCAATGACCTTGGCGTCCAGCAAAAACTGCTGAAGAAGAGAGGCCAACCCTTGGGCATGGTCCAGATAAACGGAACTGATCTCCAACTGGTACTTGCCAGACTCCGGATCTCGGATGCTACCATTTGCCAGAAAGGCCCCACATAAGTAAGCACGACCAGCTTCTTCATCTGCTAAAATATCGGGATCGATACCTGTCTCCAAACCAAAGAAGGAATCTGCAAGCCGCAAATCAGCTAAAAGCTCCTGCACCCTCTCATCTGTATAGACCGTATAGACACGATTCTTACGAAGATTGCTTCTCTGATGGTGACGAATCTCTGACTTGATATCATAAAAATGGAGAAAGGACTCATAAAGGTGCCGAGCTAACTTGGCATTTTCAGTTACAACTGACAAGGTCAAGCCTGAAGTCGAGAGACCGATACTGCCAGACATCTTGATAATGGCAGACAATTCATGACGGCTGAGATGATGTTGACCAAGAATTTCTTCTTTTACTGCTACTGTGAAACTCATTTTCTCACCTGTATAATGCGCATTAATTCGTCTACAATCAAATCGCCATCATGGAAGGCCCCTCCATTTTCCAAACGAAGGAAGTTGGATGAAATCACACGAGGGACCTGCTTGCAAAGACCAGCAAAATCATGCTCTACCTGAACCAAATATTCATCAAAACGGTTGGTATCCATGTATTCTCTAGGAACCTTTTCGATATTAACCAAGACCGTATCAATAAATGGCCGACCTAAGTGTCGATGGAGGACTTCCACGTGGTCACTGTCTGAAAAGTGCTCTGTTTCCCCACGCTGGGTCATGATATTGCAGACATAGGCGATCTCCGCCTTGGTCTCCAAGAGTGCCTGTCCAATCTCCTCGATGACAATATTGGGCAAAATCGATGTAAAGAGGGAACCAGGCCCCAAGACAATCATGTCACTCTCGAGAATGGTATTGACTACTCGACGGCTGGCTTGCGGTGTTTCATCATCCAAGGTATTGGTCACATAGACATGGTCGATCATGCCGGGATGATCTGCAATGTGGCTCTCACCTGCCACCTCAGAACCGTCTTTAAAGACTGCATGCAGTGTCAAAGGCTGATCGCTTGAGGGGTAGATTTTTCCTGTTGTGTGGAAAAAGAGACTTAGCAGCTGCATGGCATTATAAGTGGACCCTTGCATTTCAGATAGGCCAGCAATGATAATATTTCCTAGCGGATGACCCGCAAAAGCTCCAGCCTCTTCTGAGAAACGGTACTGAAAAACCTTCTCATAAAACTTAGGCATATCCGACATGGCTACCAGGACATTGCGAAGATCTCCTGGTGGTGTCAGCTGTTGGATATTCTTTCTTAGTTCACCAGAAGAGCCACCATCATCAGCTACCGTTACGATGGCTGCGATATCAACATCCTTTTCTCGCAAGCTTTTCAAAATGACGGGGATACCTGTTCCTCCACCAATTACAGTTATCTTTGGTTTTCTCATGAACGGTTTACCGTTTCCTTTCTTCTGTCTTTGTCACGATGGCTTTCATTGACAGGCCAGTTTTTAGCAAGGTCCTCAGCGATTCGTTTTGCAAAAGCAACACTACGGTGTTGTCCACCTGTACATCCTACTGCAATGGTTAAAACAGACTTTCCTTCTTTTTTGTAACTTGGCAAAATGGGCTCAATCAAGGCGAGTAAGTGCTGATAAAAACTTTCAGACTCTTCATGATTCATCACATAGTCATAAACTGCTTGATCCTCACCTGTCTGATTACGGAGTTCAGGGAGGTAGTATGGATTTGGCAAGAAACGGACATCAAAGACCAAGTCTGCATCAATAGGGATACCATACTTGAATCCAAAAGACATGACCTCGATACGGAAAGACTGGGCTTGTTCTTGGTCTGAAAATTGCTCAGCAATGGTTTTACGCAGTTCACGCGGAGTGAGTTCTGTAGTATCCACCACGTTTTGGCTCATGTTTTTCAAAGGTGCTAAGAGTTCACGTTCCAGCTTGATGCCATCTAAAATCCGACCATCAGCAGCTAGAGGGTGACTTCTTCTAGTTTCCTTATAGCGTGCCACCAATTCCTTATCTGCGGCGTCTAAAAAGAGAATTTTGAAATCCAAATCATCTTGGTTTTCCAATTCATCCAAAACGGCCTGAATCTCTAAAAAGAAGGAACGGCTCCGCATATCGACTACCAAGGCCAGTTTGTGGTCATCATCCTTGGTCTCTACCAACTGCAAAAACTTTGGCAAGAGGGCTGGTGGCATATTGTCAATAGTGAAATATCCCAAATCCTCGAAGGACTGAATGGCTACCGTTTTCCCTGCACCACTCATCCCTGTTACAATTACCAGGTGAAGTTGTTTCTTTGTCATCTATCTCTCCTTATATCAAAAAAAGTTTGGCAGAGCCAAACTTCAACTAGCTTATCCAATCTCTGCGATCACTTCAATTTCGACTTTTACATCACGAGGAAGACGTGCAACCTCTACAGCTGAACGAGCTGGGAACTCCTCTTTAAAGGCAGTCTGGTAAACCTCGTTAAAAGGAACAAAGTCGTTCATATCGCTCAAGAAGCAAGTTGTTTTAACAACATGGTCAAAGTCTGTTCCTGCTTCAGCCAAAATAGCAGCAATGTTTTTCAAAACTTGTTCGGTCTGTTCTTGGATCGTTTCTCCTACAATTTCTCCAGTTTCAGGAGATAGGGGAACTTGACCGCTCGCAAACAAAAGATTGCCAACGATTTTCCCTTGAACATAAGGTCCGATTGCTTTTGGAGCTTTGTCTGTATGAATTGTTTTTGCCATTTCTTTCCCTCACAATTTTTCTAATATTGCATCCCAAGCCTGATCCATCCCTGCCTTGCTGACAGATGAAAAGAGGATGAAGTCGTCATTTGGGTCAAAGTTTAATTTCTTTCTGATTGCTGATTCGTGCTTGTTCCACTTACCACGAGGAATCTTGTCTGCCTTGGTCGCAACGATGATAACTGGAATCTCATAATACTTGAGAAATTCGTACATCTGCACATCATCTGCTGACGGGTCGTGACGGAGATCCACCAAACTGACGACCGCACGGAGATTTTCCCGAGTCGTTAGGTACTCCTCAATCATGCGCCCCCACTTTTCACGCTCCTTTTTGGAAACGCGGGCATAGCCATAACCAGGCACATCCACAAAGCGCATCTTGTCATCAATGTTGAAAAAGTTGAGTAACTGGGTTTTCCCAGGTTTTCCTGATGTACGGGCCAAATTCTTTCGGTTCAACATGGTGTTGATAAAGCTAGATTTGCCAACATTTGAACGTCCTGCAAGGGCAATCTCTGGTAGGTCATCCTGCGGATAGTGGGACTTGTTTGCCGCACTGAGCAAGATTTCAGCATTGTGTGTATTGATTTCCATAGTCACCTCTAGGCTGTTTCTAGGATGGGTTTTTCCGTTCCATCGACAGCTTCTTTCGTGATGCGAACCAATTTCACATTTTCTTGACTTGGCACTTCAAACATAACATCTAGCATGGTTTCTTCAATGATTGAGCGAAGACCACGCGCACCAGTTTTGCGTTCGATGGCCTTATTGGCGATTTCCTGAAGGGCTTCATCGTCAAATTCCAACTCGACATCGTCATAGGAAAGCAAGGTTTGGTATTGTTTGACCAAGGCATTTCTTGGCTCTTTCAAGATACGAACCAAGTCATCAACTGTCAATTGCTCAAGAGCAGCAAAGACAGGCAAGCGTCCAATCAACTCAGGGATAATACCAAATTTTTGAATATCTTCTGCGATGATTTCTTGCATGTAGGAGCTGTTTTCGTCAATTGCCTTGTTATTTTGGCCAAAACCGATGACTTTTTCTCCCAGACGTTGTTTAACGATTTCTTCGATGCCATCAAAAGCACCACCCACGATAAAGAGGATATTTTTAGTATCCACCTGAATCATCTCTTGTTGTGGATGTTTGCGTCCTCCTTGAGGCGGTACGCTAGCGACAGTTCCCTCGATAATCTTGAGAAGGGCTTGTTGTACCCCTTCGCCCGAAACGTCACGTGTGATAGACACATTCTCGCTCTTCTTGGCAATTTTGTCAATTTCATCTACGTAGATAATCCCACGTTCTGCACGTTCGATGTTAAAGTCAGCAGCCTGCAAGAGTTTGAGGAGGATATTTTCTACGTCCTCACCCACATACCCAGCCTCAGTCAGAGCTGTCGCATCTGCAATAGCGAAAGGCACGTTCAAGCTCTTTGCCAAAGTCTGAGCCAAGAAAGTTTTCCCTGATCCAGTTGGACCAATCATCAAGATGTTTGACTTCTGCAAATCCACATCTTCTGACTCTTCACGCGTATCGTGGAAATTGATGCGTTTATAGTGATTGTATACAGCCACTGCCAAGGCACGTTTGGCACGATCCTGACCAATCACATAGTGGTTTAAGATATTGAGGAGTTCGATTGGTTTTGGTACTTCAGACAAGTCTGCCAAGACTTCCTCGGCCAACTCCTCCCGAATGATTTCCTGGGCCAACTCCACACATTCATTACAGATAAAGGCGTTGTTCCCAGCGATTATTTTCTTTACTTCTTCTTGGCTTTTGCCACAAAATGAGCAATAAACCATCATATCATTTTTCCTATTTGTAGGCATGATTTCCTTCCATTCTAATTTATCATTCTATCTAAAATAAGGTCATATAAAAAGCGTGGACACTGTTGACCAGATTGGTAAAAGCATTCAACCAGAGTAAGGCAGACAGTCCATAGCGCTTCTTACGAAAAGCCTGTGCTCCAGTCAAAATACAGATCACACACAAAAAAGCTGTAAAAAATCCAAATATACTGCGCTCCATTAGACTTCCTTTCTATCTCGGTATTCGATGATAAAATCATAGTCGTTTTTCTCATCTCGGGTGTAAGATTTGCTTGCAACTGTCTCAAAACGAGACAAATCAAACTCCTCAGGAAAATAGGTATCTCCCTCCACCTGAGCATGAATCTGTGTCACGATGATTTCATCTAAATAAGGCTCAAAAGCCTGAAAAATCTGTTTTCCGCCAATGATATAGAGATTTTTTTCCTGACTCTGATACCACGCTAAAACAGACTCCACATCTTGAAATACGAGCGCCCCATCTATGATTTCTTCGCTATTGCGCGTTAAAATCAGGGTTTGCCGTTTTGGAAGCAGACGACGTCCCATGCCATCGAAGGTCACTCGTCCCATCAGTATAGCATGATTTAAAGTTGTTTCCTTAAAATGTTGCAACTCTGCCGGCAAATGCCAAGGGAGACGATTTTCTTTCCCAATCACACCTTTTTCATCTTGGGCCCAAATGGCTATGATTTTCTTTGTCATGCTTCCGTCCTTTTTATTGATACTACTATTTTATCAAAATTCTCCCAAAAAGGCTGTTTTGAAACGCGCGCAAAAGAGAGAAAAGGAGCAGGCTTCATTCAGCCTGCTCCTCTCGTCCCTAGGATATATATTTTTTTGCTTCTGATTCGATTTTTTCAACCACTTCTTGGATACTTAGTCCAGTTGTGTCAAGGTAAACTGCATCCTCAGCCTGTTTGAGAGGTGAGGTTTCACGATGACTGTCCTTGTAGTCACGCGCAGCAATCTCTTCTTTCAACGTTTCCAAATCTGTCTCAATGCCTTTGGCAATATTTTCCTTGTAACGACGCTCTGCTCTTTCTTCAACAGAAGCCACTAAGAAAATCTTGAGTTCAGCTTGTGGTAAAACAACTGTCCCGATATCACGCCCATCCATAACGATACCACCTTGCTGAGCAATCTCTTGCTGGAGAGAAACCAGTTTTTCACGCACTTCAGGAATAGCAGCGATGCTTGAAACCTTGTTGGTCACTTCATTTTCACGAATCGGATGCGTAATATCAACATCTCCTACAAAAACAAGTTGCTCACCTGTTTCTGAACGACCAAAACTAATGGGGTGTTGGTTAAGAAGCTCAAGAAGTTGGTCTACATTTCCTGCATTCAACTGGTGTTGGAGCGCTATATAAGTCGCAGCACGGTACATAGCACCTGTATCGAGATAAGTATAACCAAAATCCTTAGCGACAATCTTTGCGACCGTACTCTTACCACTCGAAGCTGGACCATCGATAGCAATTTGAATTGTCTTCATGACCGACTCCTATCTTGTCTTAATCACATCACCTGGGTTGGCAAACCAAGATCCAGATGACATGTGAGAAGGATTTAGGGCTTCTAGCTGGGCAATGGAAATCCCTGCACGTTGAGCAAGAGCTGCTTCTCCCTCTCCAGGCTGTACTGTAAGTGTTCCTTCACCCTCTGTATGTTCTTCCGAACTGCTCTCTGAAGGTGTTGATTCAGAAGAAGCTGTTTCCTCTACCTTGCTACTTGAAGATGATGATGCTTCCACTTTAGAACTTGCACTTGTAGAAGGAGACGATGCATCATAGAAGTCCTTCAAAGATGAAGTACGATTGCTTCCTCCGGTTGATAGGTAAATCAATACAACTACCATCGCTACAACGATTACAAAGAAGAGGCTAGCTAGAACCGTCAAGACACGATTGGCAACAACGCCTTTCCCTTTTTGTTTCCGGTGTCGACGCTCTGATCTTGTTTCTTCCTCATTGTTTTCGTAAATATCTTCTTGCCACGGTTCTTTTTCCATACCTTACTCCTTGTTTTTTTTACATTTTCTTATTACAATATAAATATGAAAGTCACACTTATACCCGAACGGTGCATCGCCTGCGGGCTTTGCCAAACCTATTCTGAACTCTTTGATTACCATGATAATGGAATCGTTCGATTTTACGATGATCCAGTTGAATTGCAAAGAGAAATCGCTGAGACCAGCGATGTTCTGGAGGCCATCAAAAATTGTCCTACAAGAGCGCTTCTAAAAGATCCATCGTAGGAAGCAGGGAATAAATATAATTGTTTTTTCTCATTTTTCCCACACCTACTAGTTTAGCATATTTCTAGGTAAAATTATAGTCTTTTTTGGTTATTTTTTTCCTTCAATAATAGAAAGGCCACTTTTTTCTTTGACGAGATAGAGTGGTCTTTTTTTGGTCTCTAGATAAATCTTACTAATATACTTTCCGAGAATCCCAATGGTCAGGAGTTGAATCCCTCCAAGAAAGAGAATGACAGCCATCAAAGAGGTCCAACCAGATGTCGGATTTCCCAAGATAAGAGTCCGAAACACTACAAAAATAGTCATCACAAAAGAAATAAAACAAGATAGAAGTCCCGCTACAAAGGCTATACTCAAGGGAAAATCTGAAAAGTTAAGAATTCCTTCAATCGAGTAGAAAAAGAGTTGTCTAAAACTCCAACTGGTCTTGCCAGCCTGTCGTTCAACGTTTGGATAATCAAGATAGTGCGTTTTAAAACCCACCCAGGCAAAGAGTCCCTTAGAAAAACGATTGGATTCGGTCAGTGTTAAAATAGCATCTACCACAGACCTTCTCATCATGCGAAAATCACGGACACCTGAGGGCAAGGCTACTGGGCTGATTTTTTGCATGAGGCGGTAAAAGAGGTCCGCACAGAGACTACGGAAAAAGGGTTCTCCCTCCCGACTAGTTCTCCGTGTCCCAACACAGTCTATGTCTGCATTTTGGTCTAGTAAGGCTTTCATCTCAAGTAGCATACTAGGAGGATCCTGAAGGTCTGCATCCATCACGACCACCAAGTCTCCAGTTGCATGCTGCAAGCCTGCGTATAAGGCTGCCTCTTTCCCAAAATTTCGTGAGAATGAGACATAACGGACCGCAGGATTTTGCTCCCGATAGGCCTTCAAAAGCTCCAAGGTCCCATCGCTTGAGCCATCGTCTACAAATACATATTCGAGTTCTGCTCCCAAGTCAGGGAGCAGAGCTTCCACAGACTGATAAAAAAGAGGAAGTACTTCCTCTTCGTTTAGACAAGGAACGATGATTGAAATCATCATCTTAGTCTTCAAATCCATTTGGATGCTTGCTTTGCCAACGCCATGCGTCTTCACACATTTGGGTGATGTCGAGTTCTGCTTCCCATCCGAGCTCTGCTTTGGCTTTTGCTGGGTCTGAGTAGCAGGCAGCGATATCACCTGGGCGGCGTTCTACGATGCGGTAAGGAATAGGACGTCCCACTGCTTTTTCCATGTTTTGGATAATTTCAAGAACGGAGTAACCTTTACCAGTTCCAAGGTTATAAACATTAAGACCTGAACCTTTTTGAAGCTTTTTCAAAGCTGCAACGTGACCTTTAGCTAGGTCTACGACGTGGATATAGTCACGAACACCGGTTCCATCTTCTGTATCGTAATCATCTCCAAACACTTGTACTTGTTCTAGTTTGCCCACTGCTACTTGTGAAACATAAGGCAAGAGATTGTTTGGAATTCCGTTAGGATTTTCTCCCAAGTCACCGCTCTCATGTGCTCCGATTGGGTTGAAGTAACGCAGCAAGACCACATTCCATTCTGAGTCTGCCTTGTAGATATCGGTCAGAATTTCCTCTAGCATAAGCTTGGTACGACCGTATGGATTGGTCACTGAAAGTGGGAAATCTTCTAAGATTGGAACAGTGTGAGGATCTCCGTAAACTGTCGCCGAAGAACTGAAGATGATGTTCTTACAGTTATTTTCTTCCATGGCTTTTAGAAGGCTGACAGTTCCTGCGATATTGTTGTCATAGTAGGTAAGAGGGATACGTGTTGATTCACCAACAGCCTTCAAACCCGCAAAGTGAATGACACCAGTCGGTTCTTCCTGCTTGAAAATATCTCTGAGTGTATCTGTGTCACGGATATCTGCCTCATAAAAAGGAATCTCAACTCCTGTGATTCTTTCAACAACTTCTAAACTTTTACGATTGCTATTGACAAGATTATCCACCACAACCACTTGATGACCTGCTTGGATCAACTCAATAACAGTGTGGGTTCCGATAAATCCAGCACCACCAGTTACCAAAATCTTTTCTTGCATCTTTCTTCCTCGATTCTCGGATTATTTTTTCTTATTTTATCATTTTTGATAGGGAATGTCATTTGACATCCTAAACCACCTGCTAAAATTTTAGTAAAATGCTTATACTCTTCGAAAATCTCTTCAAACCACGTCAGCGTCGCCTTACCGTACTCAAGTACAGCCTTCGGCTAGCTTCCTAGTTTGTTCTTTGATTTTCATTGAGTATTATTCGCTTTTTACTCGTTTGACATAGTTTTCAATTGGATAGTTTACTGGGTCCAAGGTCAACTCCTTGTCTTGGACCAGCTGGGCTAGATGGTAACCGATGATCGGCCCCGTTGTGAGACCTGAAGAACCTAGACCACTAGCCGCATAGACACCTGCCAATCCTGGCACTTGTCCAAAAAATGGGGAGAAATCACTGGTGTAGGCACGGATCCCTAATCGCTCACCTATTATAGTAGCTCCAGCCAAGGCTGGGTAGTATGGCAAGGCTGCTTCCTCCATTTGTTGAAGCAAGGTTTCATCTACCGTCAAATCAAATCCCATATCATTTTCATGGGTAGCTCCTAGGGACAATTTCCCACCTGCAAAAGGAATCAAATCCCACTCCCCTTCTGGCATGACAACAGGGTGAGATGCTAGGTCTTTAGAGAGCTGATAATCTCGGAGTTGCCCCTTTTGGGGACGAACATCTACCTCATATCCTAAAGGTTCCAAAATGTCCCCCAACCAAGCTCCTGTCGCCAAAATAACCTGATCAAACATCTCTTCACCAATCTGGTAACCGGATGCTAAAGGTGTCAGACTCACTTTTTCTTTGACCAGCTTGACTTGACTGGCTTCTAGCAAACGAGTCACTAAGAGGTGGCCATCTACTCTCGCTCCACCAGAAGCATAGAGCAGGCGGTCAAATCCCTGCAAGCCAGGAAATAATTCATTTGCAGATGCTTGGTCTAAAATGGCTAACTGACCTATCAAGGGAGATTCTTCCCTACGCTGGAGTGCTAGTTCATAGAGTTCTTCTAACTTGTATTCATCCTTTTTCAAGAGAAAAACTCCCGAACGCTGGTAAAAGTCGATTTCCTGACCAGATTTTTCTAAATCAGCCAACAAATCCACATAAAAGTCAGCTCCCAAGCGCGCCATCTTATACCAGGCTTTATTGCGACGTTTGGAAAACCAAGGACTGATAATTCCCGCTGCTGCCTTGGTTGCCTGACCCTGACCATGGTCAAAAACAGTTATCTCTAAGTCAGTTTCTTTAGAGAGGTAGTAGGCAGCAGTTGCCCCTACAATCCCTGCTCCAATAATGGCAACTTTTTTCATTGTCTTCACTTCCTAACTAGATATGGTGGAAAGGATTGGTCGATGCTTGGCTAGGTATGATATCAATGGTCCAATCCTTTTCTGCCTTCCATTGATTAAGGAGGTCAGCAATTTTTTCGACAAAAAGAATTTCGATATAGTGACCCGGGTCCAGCGCCAACAAGCCATCAGACAGCATATCCTGAGCTGTGTGGTAGTAGATATCACCAGTAATATAGACATCTGCCCCCTTTGCCAAAGCATCAGGATAGAAAGACTGACCACTACCACCGCAAATGGCAACTCTTGAAATTTCCTTCTTCAAATCACTCTCTTGATAATGCACCATGCGAAGACTATCTAGATCAAAGACTTGCTTAACATGCTGGGCCAATTCCCCAAATGTCTGAGTCGGGATATTTCCAATACGCCCAATTCCACGTTCTAGACCTGTTTCCTGGAGATATGTCGTTTCCTCAATGCCTAGCATCTGGCAAAACCAGTCATTGAGACCATTCTCAACGATGTCAATATTGGTGTGACTGACATAAACGGCAATGTCATGCTTGATAAGGTCGATGTAAATCTGATTTTGCGGACGGCTGGCTACCAAGTCCTTGATGGGACGAAAGATAGGCGCGTGCTTAACGATAATCAAATCCACACCCTTTTCAATAGCCTCTGCCACCGTGTCTTCACGAATATCAAGGGCAACCATGACCCTTTGGATATCCTTGTCTAAAGTACCGATTTGCAGGCCACGACTGTCACCCTCCATTGAGAATTCCTGAGGGCAAAAGGCTTCATAAGCTTGTATTACTTCACTTGCTAGCATGGAAGCACCTCATTGATGGCTTGAATTTTATGAGCTAGAACTTGACGTTCTTCTCGATTTTTCTCTGGGATTTGGTCAAGAGCAAACTCTAACTTAGCTGCTTCTTTTTGCCACTTTTGAACGAAGACTGGGCTGACTTCTTTGGACAAGAAGGGACCAAAGCGAACATCACTGACTGATAGCTTCATTTGTCCCGCTTCCACCACCAAGATCTCATAGAACTTACCAGCTTCTTCTAGAATGCTTTCTGCTACAATCTGAAATCCGTGCTCTTGTAACCAAATGCGCAAGTCGTCTTCACGATTATTGGGTTGGAGGATCAAACGTTCTACATTAGCTAGCTTGTCCAAGCCTTCTTCCAAAATTGTAGCAATCAAACGGCCACCCATACCAGCAATGGTGATAATAGAGACTTGGTCAGCCTCTTCAAATGCCGCTAAGCCATTGGCTAAACGGACTTGGATTTTCTCCTTTAGACCGTGAACCTCAACATTTTTAACCGCAGACTGATAAGGACCTTCCACCACTTCCCCTGCAATGGCGCTTTTGATTTGGCCTCTCTCAACTAACTCGATGGGCAGATAAGCATGGTCACTTCCCACATCTAGTAAAATAGCTCCCTGTGGTACAAAGGACGCCACCAATTCTAATCTCTTTGAAATCATCTTCTCTCACTTTCCAAAACTCTATTACCTCTTATTATACCACATTTCAGCTAGCAATCTTGCACCTAAAAAGACCGCAATCCACAGATTGCAGTCTTTCTTTATTTTCTGGCTTGGTAACGACTGGATAGAATGAAAATCACCGTAAATACCAGCATCATGACCCCATAAACAGGCAACGTTTGTTCAGTTAAGGTCGAAATTTCAAGTAGCTTTTGAATCATTGGGAAGAGGGCTGTAGCTAGGAAACCACCTACTGACCAAATAACCAAGAGTACACGCCAGAGGGTGAATGGCATGCAGGCTCTAAATACGGATAAGAAACCGATAGACCCAAGGAGATAATAGAGGAGGGTTGATATTTCTATCTCAGACCAACCTTGACTCGCTCCAAATAGTTTCACAAAAAGAACGCTGAACACGATCATGAGGGCACTTGGTAGGGCGCGAAGCATGGATCTTCTGAGGAAGTTTGGTTCAACAGGTTTGATATTTCTCTCAAAAGTCTGAACGAATGGCGGGAACCCTTCCACGAACTGGTCAATCATGGTAATCTGGATTGGAATGAAAGGGAAAATCAAAATCCACTCAGACCGTCCCAGAAGAACACTGGCGATACAGATGACTGCAAGCAAGAAGGAATAGATGGTCTTAATCAAGAAAATCGGTGCGATATGGGCAATGTTATTGACCACCCGACGGCCTTCAAAGAGAATCTCAGGAACATCATTAAAGTCTGAGTTCAAGAGAACTAGATTGGCAATCTGGCGAGTCGCCGGATCTCCCTCCGCCATTACGATCGAACAATCTGCCTCACGAAGGGCCAGGATATCATTGACTCCATCCCCTGTCATGGCCGTTGTATGCCCTGCTTTTTTCAGGGTTTGGATGATGAGTTTCTTTTGATGAGGGGAAACACGTCCGAAAATAGCTGTCTCTTCAGCCATGGCAATCAATTCCTCATCCGTGATTTTTGAACAATCTACATAGCTGTGATAGTCTGCAAAACCAGCCTTCTGGGCAATGCTGGAAACCGTAACTGGATTGTCGCCAGAGATAATCTTGAGACCTACTTCCTGGGAACGGAGATAGTCCAGCGTCTCAGCTGCTCCTTCTCGAATCGGGTCCAAGATTTCCAGCAAGGCGAGGGCCTGAATGTCAGACGGTTTCTGTGGTTTGTGATGATCTAGTTTTTCCTGACTGAGTGCCAAGACCAAAACACGCGAGCCTCTCTCCAAGGCCTCTCTAGCTTCTGGGACTTCAGAGTCCAACAACATCTCAGGCGCCCCTAAAAAAACCGTCCCCAGACCTTCTAACTCCATAGCTCCCCACTTGCGGTCGCTTGAGAAAGGAAGATTCGAAAGCATAGGATAGGAGACCTGTCCTTGGAAACGCTGGCGAATGGCTTGAGCTGTTGGATTTTTATCCTCACTATGAGCGATATAGCTAGTCAAAATGCTGGCAATAGCCTCATCACCATAAGTTTCCGTCAGAGGAAGAACATCCTCCACCTGCATCTTTCCTTGGGTGATGGTGCCCGTCTTGTCCAGACAGAGCATATCCACGCGCGCCAAGGTCTCGACAGAGTACATCTCCTGCACCAAGACCTTTTTCAAGCCCAGCTTGATCACCGCAGTCAAGAGCGAAGTTATGGTCAAAAGGGCGATTCCCTTGGGCAGCATACCCAAAAGTGCTGTTGAAGTATTCACTACAGAAGACTTAAGAGGTAAACCTTTTAAAATCAAGGCTTCTAGCAGGAGAGCTAGACCAAAGGGAATGATAATCTTCCCAGTAAAACCAGCTAACTTGTCCAGCGATTTCATGATACGGGAATTGATCGGTTTCACAGTCTTAGCTTCCAGCATGAGTTTGGAAGCATAGTTGTCTGCCCCGACATGGTGAACTTGAGCCAAAACTGCGCCACTGGCTAGGAAACTCCCTGATAAAAGCAAGGCATCCACTTCTTTTTGCACCAAATCACTCTCTCCCGTTAACATGGCTTCATTGACTTCCACAAATCCTTCCAGAACCAAGGCATCACTAGGAATCTGCTCTCCAGCAGACAAACGAATGACATCTCCTAGGACCAATTCTTCTGGATCGAGAGCAACTTCTTGACCCTCACGGATGGTTTTGACCTTTTCCTTGGTCATGAGATTGAGCTTGTCCACCATGTGTTTAGCCCGTAGCTCAGTCACAATCCCAGAAAAAGCGTTAAAGCAAATAACAGCAAAGAAAACCAGATTGCTCCAAGCCTGCACAAAGGCCAGCGCTAGAGCAATAACAAAGTTTAATGCGTTAAAAAGTGTAAAAACATTTCGTTTGAAGATTTGCCAAGTACTGGTACTGGCCGACGCGGTAAAGTCATTGACCAAACCTTGAGCCTGTCTTTCCTTGACTTCTCTTTGGGTTAATCCCATTATCTTATTTTTATCCATAAACTCTATCATATCATTTTTTTTAAAAGAATTCTAATCCCATCTAAAACTGTTGGCTGATAACTGAAAAAGTTTGCCAGCAGTCTTTTGATAAGGTATAATAATAAAAGCAATACAATCGAAGGAGATCTCATGTTTTATACTTATTTGCGTGGACTAGTCATGCTGATCTTGTGGTCCATCAATGGCAATGCTCACTATCACAATACTGATAAAATCCCTAGCCGGGACGAAAACTATATCCTCGTCGCACCTCACCGTACCTGGTGGGATCCTGTTTACATGGCCTTTGCGACCAAGCCAAAACAGTTCATCTTTATGGCCAAAAAAGAGCTGTTTAACAACCGTATCTTTGGCTGGTGGATCCGTATGTGTGGCGCCTTTCCTATCGACCGAGAAAAACCTAATGCCTCTGCCATCAAGTACCCTATCAACGTCCTCAAAAAAAGCGACCGCTCTCTCATCATGTTTCCAAGTGGGAGCCGTCACTCAAATGATGTCAAGGGTGGAGTTGCCTTGATTGCCAAAATGGCTAAGGTTCGCATCATGCCTGTTACCTATACCGGTCCCATGACCTTGAAAGGCTTAGTCAGCCGTGAACGTGTGGATATGAACTTTGGAAATCCTATCGATATCTCAGATATCAAGAAAATGAATGATGAAGGAATCGAAATGGTTGCAGACCGTATCCAAGCAGAATTCCAACGTTTGGACGAAGAAACCAAGCAATGGCACAATGATCAAAAACCAAACCCACTCTGGTGGTTTGTCCGAATCCCTGCCCTCATCCTTGCTGTGGTTGTTGGTATCCTAACAATTATCTTTACCTTCATTGCAAGCTTTATCTGGAATCCAGATAAGAAGAGAGAGGCTCTTGGTTAAAAAATACAATTATCCCTTGGCTTTTGCCAAGGGATAATTCTTTTATGCAATTTTCCATTTTTGAGCCAACCAGTTGGAAAAGGCTAGAAATCGCTCAGCCACTTGCTCATGATGCCCATAAGGATCAAAGACAAACTGACCAGTCGGATAGCGTTGCTGAAGACTGGTATGGATTTGCTCAGCATAGGCTGGTGCTTGAGCCAAGCGATTGGTATGAAGGGCTCCTTCTGTTTGACCATTCTGTAAATACAGTAAACAGTCCAAATTTTTCACCTTTTCTTCCTTGCAATAAGTCACAAAATCAGGATACCAAAAGGAAGCGCAGATCGAGAAGATACAGGAGACCTTGTCAAAGCTGAATAGACTGTAGACTGCCGTCAGTCCACCTAATGAGTATCCTCCATAGGCAAGGCGATCTTCGTCCAGGCGATAAAGCGACTGCAGCTTGTCTAAAAGACCTCCAAATAAATGACCATGATAGGCATTTGCCTGACCGCCAAAATCTGGAGCTCCCTCTCTCAGAGCAGCTGCCTTCCAGGGAGTGTAGTCGTTTAGGCGATTTTTAGAGGTCAAACCAACTAAAATTACAGATTCTGAAAGGGAAGAGAGGAAATCCAAGTTTCCATCATTCAAGAGAATAGCTGGATAGGTTTGGTTGGGATCATAGGCCGAAGGAAGGCTGATCCTAACTTGGATCCCTTCCCAATCAAACTCATTATTTATTGATAAAGTCATTGATTTTCTCAAGGGAATCAATCACTGCTGGGCCATAATCCATTAACTCATCGTAAGAAATGGTCATGATTTTTTGATTCTTAATTGCAGGAACGTTTTCCAAAACTTCATTTGCTTTCATCAACTCTACTGCGTTGGCATCCAATTTTTTATTGCGGTCGCTGGTTACATAGATAATCAACTCAGGATCCATTGACACGAGATTTTCCAAGGTCAAACCTGATGTTCCCGTTGCAACATTTGTATAACCAAGTTGATTCAACAAGCTTTCTTGCAAAGCAGACTTGTAGGCACCAAAGGTTTCGTCATTATAAGCAACCATAATCAAAGCCTTTTTCTTTTCACCTTGGCTTGCTGGGTTTGCTTTCTTAACAGCGTCAATTTTAGCTTGTAATTGGGCTGCGTATTCATTGGCCTTGTCCTGAACATTGAAAATCATTCCAAGATTTTTGACATCTTCTACGATATTTCCCAAATCTTGCTGAATCGTTGAGAGAGAAGCTTTTTGTGTATAGACTGGGATTTTATTTTCATTCCAAGTGCTAACTGTCCCCAAGGATTTTTCAGAAAACATCATGTTTCGACCCATCACCGCATCTGGCTCATAAGAAAGGACTGTCTCTTGTGAAACTGTTTTTTTATCGCCAATTTGAGGAATCGTCGCAATCGCGTCCTTGTATTTGTCAGTCACAGCATTATCAGGGTTAAGCATGCCAGCAATTTTATCCTTCAAGCCTAACTCCAATAAGATTTCAGTGGTTGAAAGATTGTTGGTGATAACTTTTTCAGGTGCCTTGTCAAAGACTTGTTCAACTTCATTTCCCTTAGCATCATAGGTCTTGACCGTTAACGGATAAGTCGTCTCTGTGCTGACTTTTTGACTTGTTTCTGTACTAGACTGTGTGGTAGCTTTTTCTGTAGTAGTATTGCCACAAGCTGCCATGGTTAGGGTAGCTACTGTTACGAGTAAAATACTGAGTGTTTTTTTCATTTTGTTTTCCATTTCTTTCTTATAAATAGTGAATCATAGCTTGCTGATCCTCGGTCCAAGTAACCTGACTTTGAACTCCGTATACAGTTTGCAATGACTCAGGGGTGATGGTCTCCTTTGGAGTCCCTTGGTAAAGGATTTCTCCCTCTTTCATCAGATAGAGATAATCCGAATAGCGACAAGCAAGTTGAATATCATGCAGGACAGCTAGAACATTGACCTTGAGATTCTTCACAATAGCCAGTAAGTCTAGCTGATACTTGATATCTAGATGATTGGTTGGTTCGTCCAGGAGCAAGAGAGTCGGTTCTTGCGCCAAGGCGCGTGCTAATAAGACTCGTTGTTTCTCTCCCCCTGACAGAGACGAATAGAGACGAGTTTTCTTCTCAAGCATATCTACCTTGACGAGGGCATCTTGAACGAGGGAATAATCTCTTTCCTTTTCCTTCTGTAAAAAAGAGAGATGGGGCGTTCTTCCCAGCAAGACGATTTCCTCAACTGTACAATCAAACTGCAATTGATTAAACTGGGTGACAACTGCCATCTGCTTGGCTGTTTCTTTGAGTGACCAATGATCCAGCGGCTTTCCATCTAAGCTTATCAAGCCTTTGTCTGCCTTTTCCTGACGATAGAGGAGTTTAAGCAGGCTGGTTTTTCCACTTCCATTTGGCCCTAGTATCGTATGAAATTGATGCCCCTCAACTTTAAGAGAAACTCCTTTGAGGATTTTTTTCTCTCCTAGTCCAAAGTGGACATCCTGACAAATCAAGTCCATATCAGACCCTCACCTCCCTTCGCCTACCTCCTACAATGTAGATGAAGAAGGGAGCACCTACTAAGGCTGTGAAAATACCAATCGGCAACTCGGCATTTGGAATGATGACACGAGAGAGTACATCTGCCCAGACGACAAAGAGGGCCCCCAGTAAGGTCGCAACGGGAAAAAGTCTCCTGTAATTCGTTCCTACTAACCCTCGAGCTAAGTGAGGAGTAATGAGACCAACAAATCCAATAATCCCACAAGTTGCCACTAAGACTGCTGTCAGCACAGCCACCATGGTCACATAAAGATACCAATAAAAGCGTAAGGGAATCCCCAGAGTTAAAGCAGCCTCATCTCCCATCATCATCGCATTAAAAACACGATACTGAGTAGAGAAAAATAGAAAAGCCATTCCTACTACTATAGTTGGCAGGACTAAGTCAGACCAGGTAGTCCCGGCAAGCGAGCCCATGGTCCAAAACTTAATGGTCATCACACTGTCCGCATTAGCGCCAACTGAGATAATAAAGTTGGAAAATGCCAGAAAGAGAGCATTGACAACCGTTCCTGATAAGATCAGACTGGAAGTCGTCATCCTGCCCTGCATAGAGGCAATGATAAGGACAGCAATTGTTGCCAAAATAGCTCCTAAAAAAGCTCCAAGGCTAATCACCAATTTTAAACCAAGAATGATGCTTAAGGTTGCTCCTAGAGTTGCACCCGCAGAAATTCCTAAGACATAGGGCTCAGCAATAGGATTGTTCACTGTAGACTGCATCACGCTGCCACACATAGAAAGACCAGCCCCTACTATCAGACCTAACAATACTCGGGGGAATCTCATGTTCCATACAATGGCAAGAGTAGACTTGGAAACCTCTCCTATCTCAAGAGGAAAACCCAACCTGCTCAAAATAATCCGATAGGTATCTCCTAGATCAATCGCAACGGATCCCATAGAAACTGCTAAAAAGAGCGAAATTCCTAGAGTAGCTAGCAAAATACCTAAAAGTAACACAAATTGCAGGTCCCGTCGGCTTCCAGAAAATTTGGAAAGCATGAAAACCTCCTTAGACAAAATTAAAAATTTAGAAAATTCTCATAAAAAGTATACCATATTTTCAACAATGGAACAAGATGAGAAAAATAAATATAGTTGGTCTTACAGTGCTAATAATCGTAACCGAAGATTATACTTGGGTATATCGAGGTAAAGTGACAACATAAAAAGCCCTCTAAAATTAGAGAGCTGATTTGAGCCCGGGCTAAAATCCTAGTGAAACAAAAAAATCTACACGATCAGAAAAGTCTCTATCGTGCCATTTTCATACATGATGTATAGTCCAAGTAGAATGAATACTATGGGCACAATGATTCGCTCGTATTTTTCAATTGTCTCGAATATTAACGGAATAGAGGATAACATCCGACTAATCTCGCAAAAGATAATTATGCCGATTACAAACACAAGCAACGCCACGAGGGTCTGTGACCAATCTAACGAAGCAAAATAAGGTATATAGATACCTAAATTATCTCCGCCAGACGCAATTGTCAGCAATGTAACTGTCCAAAACAGTTGATTTGCCTTGCTTTGTTCTAATCTTTCAATAATTTCTTCCTCTTCTTCCTCACCTTCTCCAACAATTGCAAAGCGAATCCCTAAATAGATAGGGATTAAACCAAGCAATCCAACCATCCATTCTTCAGGCACGAAATTAACGACATAAGCAGCAACTAAACTCGCCCCTACAAGTAAGCCTGTTCCTAGATATTGCCCCGTATAAATATGCCATTTCTGTTTATTCTGTGATAGCTGTGCAAATAAAATAATTAAAATAATTAAATAATCGATACTGGTGGAAATATAAACACCAATAGCAGATATGATTGTCTGTCCCATAAAAAACTCCTGTATTAGTCAGTAATAAATCAGCAGATTTTAGGAGAGCACAGACACATTAATTTAGCTATCGCTAGTGGGTAATGTCGAACGTAGGAAAGCATTTTACTCCTCCTCAAAACGTAGTTACAAAGTAATTTCTAACTGGAATTCGGTGACTACTTCCATGTAAAGTATAACATACTATACTTTACTTCGTAAAGTGTGGGCTCTCCGAGGGGGCTTGCAGACAGTTACTCGGCTTGAAAAGCCGAGTAACTGCGCACCTTCATGGTGTCATTAGCTGATACCATTTGAGGTTTTTGTAGTCTCCAAAATTGTGACCGATAAAACAATATGTGCTTTCGCTCCTTCAGGAAGACTGTTTTTGTAGTCTCCAAAATTGTGACCGATAAAACTAACCAGTTGGGGCTGCTTCCTCATGGAAGGTTTTTGTAGTCTCCAAAATTGTGACCGATAAAACCCGTGTGATGATATCAATGAACTTAAACGCGTTTTTGTAGTCTCCAAAATTATGACCGATAAAACGAAATGATTAAGACATACCCTGACGGCTTGGTTTTTGTAGTCTCCAAAATTGTGACCGATAAAACCTCAATAAAAAAGCTCTCTGAAGTCAGAGAGCTGATTTGATCTCGGGCTAAAATCCTAGTGAAAAAGATGAAACTCCTTGTGTTCATCGAACACTGTTTCCTTTCCCTATTTTCATACGGATTTTTGGAGCCCTTAGCATCATAATTCTTGCTGGATAAAACGTTTATAGACTAGGCGACGAGGCGAAGATTGTACTAATGGTACATCGAGCTGAAGCCAACGAAGTATAGAAACGTTTTAGACGCAAGATTAGCGACGAAGTCCGAGAGAGTTGATCAACTCACGGTAACGGTTAACGTCGTTTTTACGCAAGTATGCAAGCAAGTTACGACGGCGACCGATTTTCTTCATCAATCCACGGTAAGTAGCGTGGTCTTTTTTGTGTTGTTTGATGTGTTCGTTAAGGTGGTTGATTTCCCAAGTAAGGACAGCAACTTGAACCTCTACTGAACCTGTATCACCTTCGTGACGTGCATATTGTGCGATGATTTCATTTTTTTTCTCTTTTGAGATTGCCATGATGTTTCTCCTTTTTATTTGGCTTCATCCGAGTGACAGGTTGGCATGCCTGTAACCAAGAAGAAGTTATTTGTCTTTACGACAGTTCTTATTCTACCAAGAAGCAGAGACTTTGTCAACTGATTTACTGTTTAAAACCTTGAATTACTCTACTGATTTCAAGGCTTCGAGCATATCCACTTTTCTCAAGCGGTGATTAACAAATAGGCCTAATAAGGCTAAGATTACAGTCGCTGCGACGATTGGAAGAGCATAGACTTCCCAGCTGACCTGAGGATAAAAAAGTATGGTGGCCGGTGAAATCATTTGAATCAAAAATTGATGTAAATAGTGGCCGGCTACCAAACCGAGAGCAATTCCCACAAGGGACAGCACCATAGTCTCGCGGTAGATATAGAGAGTCACTTCTTTATTATGGAAACCAAGAACCTTAATAGTGGAAAGTTCACGGATACGTTCTGCGACATTGATGTTAGTGAGATTGTAGAGAATAACAATGGCTAGTAAAACGGAAACAAGGACAAGGATTGCCATGGTTTTATTGAGAGAATTGGCTACAGATTCAAAGAGATGGATAGCCGTTGCATTTTGGACGACCCCAGAAACAGCAGCTTTTCCCATGAAAGTAGCCGCTTCTTTCTCCGTATTGGAAGGTGTTGGGTCTTTTAATTTTACTAGGTAGGTATTGTCTTGCGGACTGGTTCCATAGACTTGTTCGTAAGTCGCACGGTTTAGATAAACAAAGTGTCCAACATAGTTTTCAGAAATAGCCGCAACCTTGATTTCTTTCCCATCAAGCTCTAGCTTGTCTCCAACCGTAACACTTGCTAGTTGGGCTAATTTTTGACTCACGACCGCTCCATTAGTGACCTGCACCTCTTGCCCCTTTTCCTCTAATACGATAAAGGGTTTGAAATCTTCTCTGTTTGTGACCATCAAGGTGATAGTCTGAAGTCCTACTTTTCCTTTGAAATCTTTTTCAATGGATTTAGAGTAAATCTTTTGAGAAGCATGGATCGATTCAGCTTGCAAGGCACTGTCTAGATCTGCTTTTTCTTGCTCCGTTGCACTGCTCTTTTCCGCTACAATCATCTGGTATTGCTGGATTTGTTCAAATTGACGCTCCACAACTCCTCCCACAGAAGACTGAATACCAAGACCTGCAAATAGGAGAGCAACCGAACCCGCAACTCCAAAAATGGTCATCAACATCCGTTGCTTATAACGAAAGATATTTCTTGCCGTAACCTTATGAGTAAAACTCAAACGACTCCATATAAAGCTCAACCGTTCCATCAAAATCTTTGCTCCTTTAACGGGAGGTTTGGGAAGCAAAAGTTGGGCTGCTTCATCGTGTAATTCCCTCCGCGCTACCAGATAAGCTGGCAAGACACTGGATACCCAACTCAAGGCTAGGGCAAGGAGGCTATAAGACCAGTAAAAATACTCCTGGCTTTTCCCAACGACCATTCCTGCTGTTATAACATCTGAAATCACCCCTGCAAGGAGATAATGCCCAAGAAGTGTTCCTATAATGGTTCCCACAGTTCCTGCAAGAAAACCATAGAGGATAAACTTGGCAACTATATCTTGATTCCGGTAACCTAGGGCCTTGAAAATACCAGCATTGGTACGCTCTTCATCCACAAAGCGAGTCATCGTTGTAAAGGTCACCATTGCAGCGACCATATAAAGCACCACTGGGAAAATATTTCCGATAGAACGAATACTTGTTGATAAATTGCTGTACATGCGGTAGCCTTGACCACCTGGCATGGTTTGGCGATTGTATACGTGGTATTTCGGCTCTGCCAGTTCATCAAGCTCTTTCTGACGCTGTTCAAGCTTCTCTTTTTCCTTAGTTAGATCACTCTTTGTCTGAGCCAGTTTTTCTTTTTTAGTCGCCAGTTCTTCCTTAGCTTTTGTCAGATGTCCCTCGATTTGACTCTTTTGCGGTTCTGGTAAAGCGGTCGCTTGTTCTTCTTGCGTTTTCAAGCGACTTTCGGCCTGCTCTAACTGACTCTTGCCATTTTCAAGGTTGCTTTCAGCAGTTTGGAGCTGTTCTTTGCCCTCTTCCAAGCTCTTTTGCCCATTTGATTTGATACTTGCCAATCTTTTTTGACCATTATCAGCAAGTAAGTCTTGCAACTCTTCCTGATGTTGGGCTCGTTTGGTCTTATAGTCTGATGAAAAAGTATCCAGATTTTTTAAATCGTCATAGCGCACACGCGCAATACTATAAACATCTGAGTCAAACTGACTGGGTAAAATTACTCCATAGCCAGTCAGGTTGCCATTTCCACTACTAGCACTTCCTAAATCTTCTTTAGAAAGAATCTCACCCGACTGAACAAATCCAGTAATTGTAAAAGTTTGAGATTTTACGATGGACTTTTCTTCTTTCTTAGTAAAGGTAATGGTCTGCCCAATCTGATAGCGGTCTTTCCAGAAATCGGCTAGGGCAATTTCCTCATCAGCTTCTGGCAGTCGCCCTTCTGTCACTTGAAAGGTTGAAATGCTCTCTGGTTTGGAATAAAGTCGAACTGCTTCCTCACCATTTTCAACGGTTAGGTCTGCCATATAGCCAAACTCAACACTTGCTCCTTGAAGGGTCTTTAGTTCGTCTTGGTCTTCTTTGTCCAAGCCATAATCAGCTATTACGGCCAGATCCAGGGTATTGGCTTTACGGAGATAATCCCCTGCCGTGCGTTCCATGTTTGGACTGGCTACTTTAAGACCTACTAGGGCTAAAGAACCCAGCATCATCAAGGTCAAGATAGAAACAAAGCGTCCCTTTGAAGTCGTCACTGACTGAAATAGGTCTTTCCGATATGTTTTTTTCATGCTAATACTCCAATATATCGATATCCTGTGGATTCTCATTAATCGTCACACTCTTAACCGTTGCATCACGCATATGAATCACGCGATCTGCAATAGGGGCTAGCGCGCCATTGTGGGTCACAATAATCACCGTCGCTCCTTTTTGACGAGACATGTCTTGGAGAATTTTCAAGACTTGCTTCCCTGTCTGGTAATCCAAGGCACCTGTCGGTTCATCACAAAGGAGAATTTTAGGATTCTTGGCTACAGCGCGTGCAATGGACACTCGCTGTTGCTCCCCTCCAGAAAGCTGGGCTGGAAAGTTATTGAGGCGATGAGCCAAACCTACGTCTTTGAGCACTTGCTCTGGATCCAAGGCACCTGTCACGATTTCTGAAGCCAGTTCCACATTTTCCTTGGCTGTCAGATTGGAGACTAGATTGTAAAACTGAAAAACAAAGCCCACATCATCTCGACGATAGTTTGTTCGTTGGTGGGAATTGTAGTCAGCGATATTAACACCATCAATCCAAATCTCCCCCTCATCATTGGTATCCATACCTCCTAGGAGATTGAGAATGGTTGATTTTCCAGCACCTGAAGCACCAAGGATAATGACCAACTCCCCCTTTTCAATTTCAAAATTCACATCACGATTAGCCACAATCTCTGTATCTCCAACCTGGTAACGCTTGTAGCTGTGTTTCATTTCAATATAAGCCATATCGTTTATCTCCTTTTCAAAGCTCGTTTTCTTAAATCAACAATATGTTGATTCTAAATCACAAATATTATATAATGGGCTAAGTCAAAAAGCAATAATCAAAAATCAACAAAGTGTTGATTTAATAAAAAGGAAGAAAAATGGTTCAGAAACGAAAAACTACTACTAAGGAAGGCATCAAAGAAGCTTTGATTCAGTTGCTATCAGAGGAGAAATTTGAAAATATATCAATTAGTAAGCTCTGCAAACGGGCAGGAATTAATAGGGGAACTTTCTATCTACACTATGAAGATAAATATCAAATGATTGACAGTTTTAAAAGTGAAATTATTTCCCAGCTCTACATTTTTTTAGAAAAAGAAAGAGAATCGCCTAGAAAGTTTATGTTAGCCAACTTTTATATATTACGTTCGAACGAACGCCTTATCAACGCCTTGTCCCAAAGTCATTACATAGACTTTCGTGGTGCAATTCGTGAATTTCTAAGTAGCATTATTCTAACTGAAAATCAAAAAGAAAAGACTCGTCATTTCTTATCAGAAAACTTCCAAATTCCTCACAAATACGCTTTGGAAATCTTCTTATCAAGTATTGAAGGAATTATTTCTCTTTGGATTGCTGGGGGAGCTCAAGAAGAACCGGAAGAAATCACGGATATGATTTTATCAACCTATAACTACGAACACTGGCGCTACGAATCAAAAGAAGATTAACTCATACAGCCCACTACAGCATAAGCTCTATCCTCTCATTTTATACTTTTTCAATTAGCTAAATTGCCTTTTTTTAAACTTCGATACAAAAAAGCCTAGGAATCCTAGGCTTTCTATTTATAGATTATTTTCCAAGGTAGTATTCAGAAACTACGTTCAATTTTTCGTCAAATTCGAATACCAATGGTGGGAAGTTAGGGATTTCCACGTCCATGATTTCGTCATCTGACAAGCGTTTGATGTGTTTTACAAGGGCACGGATTGAGTTACCGTGAGCTCCTACGAATACATTTTTACCATCTTTAAGTGCTGGAGCGATTTTGTCTTCCCAGAATGGAAGGGCACGTTCCAAAGTCACTTTCAAGTTTTCAGCATCTGGGATAACTGAGTCGTCAAGTGAAGCGTAACGACGGTCAGTGTGAGCTGAATGCTCATCATCACGGTCCATGTTTGGAGGCAATACATCGTATGAACGACGCCAGATGTGAACTTGCTCATCACCAAATTGTTCCGCAGCTTCAGCTTTGTTTTTACCAGTCAAACCACCGTAGTGACGTTCGTTCAAGCGCCATGATTTTTCAACTGGAACCCACAATTGGTCAGAAGCTTCAAGAGCCAAGTTTGTTGTTTTGATCGCACGTTTCAATACTGAAGTGTAAGCTTGGTCAAATTCGATACCAGCTTCTTTGATCAATTTACCAGCGTCAATCGCTTGTTGTGTACCTTTTTCAGACAAATCAACATCAGCCCAACCAGTGAAAAGGTTAGCTTTATTCCATTCAGACTCACCGTGGCGAGCAAAAACCAATTTTACCATTAGATGGATTCTCCTTTTATTTTTCGAGGTTGCCCTCGTTTATCTATTCTATTTTACACAATTTTTCACAAAAAAGCTAGTTAAAATCAACTAAAAAGAGAGAACAGTGTCCTCTCATCTAGTTATTATTAATTCGCGATATTCAATCAAGAAACGATTGCAATTATTTGTTATTAAAGCATCAATTAAACAATCAGTATTCTTAGTTACATTAGTATCATTGTAACGATTATGAATTAGACCTTCAATTGTTTCTTTGCAATTTTCAAGATTAGCTTTTTCAAATACTACCACACTGACAACATGTGTTCCACCAGAAGTAAGATGCAAAACTAGTAGAGTTTGAAAAGCACTTAGCACTGTTAATACATCATAAGCCGCTAATATCAATCCTCCGATAAATGAATTTTGCATCATTGAAAGGCCAATAAGAGCGAAAATGATACCCCAAGCAAATGTTTTGAAATCAAGACGAAATGAACTATCTACACTTGCAACATGATCAACAGGAATTGTTTTATTTTGAGAACCCAGTGGAATAACTTTTAAAATAGTAGGGTTAGAAGTTTTTATAAAGACTCCCTCTAAAGTAATGGAAGCTTTTAAATAGAATGTTAAATACGATGTAATGAAAGATTGTTTCATAATATTCTCTTTTTATTTTTTCAAGTTGTATTACATCATGTTTTCTTATAAAAAAGCATTTTGCTAACATATTCTTTTGCCAGATAATTCTTTAAATAAAAAAACAACCCTCAAACGGATTGTTTCACTAGACTATCAGACAAGGCCACGGACTTCTTTCAAAAATTTAGAAAAAGAAACAGCGCCTTTAATGATTAGAAATCCTCCTATCCACTCGGTCGCTGAAAGAAAGCCCAGCACGCCACCAATGATAAATAAAATAGAAGGTAGCTTTCGAAGTTGTTGATCTTCTTCGAAATAGATTAACATAAAGGTCCCTAATGCAATCATCAAAATCTTAAAAAATGTCAGGAGCAAGGAAAAGGTTACCGTGACGACCAGCACCTTTGAAGGATCTTTATAGATGATGGCACCAGTATAGGATAGCAAAAATCGTAGGACAGGTCCCAAAAGCAAGGTTATGCCTGCCACCATGCCCAGTCTCCAATTGAGTCGAACCAATCTATCTCTCTCCATAAAAACCTCCTTCTCTCGTAGCTATCATTCTACCATATTTGCTCCAGAAACAAAAGACCTTCTCCGTCACAAACAAATCGCCTACCTGCTTTCAGACATCCGAACATAAAAAGAGAAGATCTGTCGATCCTCCCTTTTCATTTTCCAACCCTTATTTCTTAAAAATAGAGGTTCTGAAGTCGTTTGTTTGGTCAAGATAAGCTTTAAAGATTGCTCTCTTCAACTTATGAACGGCACTATCATACTCTGGATTATAGTTGCTCCAACGAGGACTTACAGCATCCTTGAGAACAGCTTGATCCATGAGGGCTTGCAATTCACTCACTTGATTGATGGTCTTGGTCCCATAGCTTGGCCATGGTTTTGTCGGATCTTTAAAGGTCACTTGTTTCAAGTTTTTAAACTGATCCACACGTTCTTTATACATGG
This sequence comes from Streptococcus oralis, assembly GCF_026782085.1. Classification (GTDB taxonomy): domain Bacteria; phylum Bacillota; class Bacilli; order Lactobacillales; family Streptococcaceae; genus Streptococcus; species Streptococcus oralis_DA. The sequence continues at coordinate 38,825 of NZ_JAKUVW010000007.1, read as the reverse complement.
CTTTCTTGAAATCTGCCCAAGATGCATACTTGCCTTCAAATACCTTGTCCAATACAAGTTTATCGGTCACCAATCCTCGTTCTTTACCATAGAGATTGATAGTTTTACCTTTTTGTTTGGCAATTTCTTCGTATTGGTTGGAGATATAAGGTACCATTCCATCCTTAAAGCCTTTGGCAGCCAAAAGTTCGTAAGCGATCCGACGTCCCATAAGGTCCCCTGGCGTGCCTTTCTCACTGCTGAGAGCTGAAAAGATTGGGGCAAAGAGTTTAATGGTATAGTAGCCATTTCGTTCATAGTCGCCAGATTGGTACTCACGAGCTGATAAGATGTTGTGGTCAATCAAACTATCAAAACTATTCAGGTTTCGAGCCTCTGCTTCTGTCAATTCTTTGACTACGTTAGTGGCGTAAACCTCATTTCCATCTGCTGGATCTTTCACATACTTGTTCTCAATCTTTCTGAGAGCCGCCATTTTCTGGTAAACATTTAGTTTGTTAACGATTGATTGCCCTTCGAGATATTCCAGCATGTAGATAAGGTCAAACATATTGTGAACATAGTTCTGAAGATCTGTAGCGTTTTGGAATCTCTCTGTCGGATCCAAGACTTGCAGACGGGAGTCCTCTGTACTATCTGATTTTGAGTGTTTCAAGATGGAGTTAATGGTAATGGTTGCGTCACTTGGTTGGTCAGGGGCTTGCAATAAGCCTTTTGCAAAGAACTCTGGTCCCAAGCCACTTCTTCGACCATAGCCGCCAAGGTAAATATCCTGATCCGAATCATGGGTCATCTCATGGGTATATGTAATGGCTCCATCCTTGTCCAGCATACGGTAAGACATATAGTAGACGCCATCCCCTGTAGCGTAAGCTCCATGCTGGTTGTGTACTACCTTATTGCCAACTGGTCCAAAGAAGTTCTTCATGGCAGGATTGGAACTATCAAACTTAGCCTCCACTGTAGCTTTTCCAGATGTTGTGTCATCCCCAAACTTATAGGCATCATAAAGGAGAATCGTACGATAGAGTTTTTCACGTGATTGTTCATCTAAAATGCGATACCAATAATCGTAGTGATCTCGCTGGCGTTTGGCTGTTTCACGCGCATTTTCTTCAACAAAGTCATTGAGAGCCTTGCCCGCTTTATGGTCACTATTTCGGTAGCGATCATAGGCTCCAAATCCTAGACTAGACATGGTCGAGATGACAAATACTGATTTCTCTGGCAAGGTTAGGAGAGGCAAAACCATATTGCGGTATTTCCATGTGGCACTCGTGATGCGATCATAAACACCGATAGAATACTTGGTGCCAGCAAGTCCTTGCTTCGCTTTCACCTCTTCGATAGTGGATTTTTCTTCGACAATGTAAGCCTTAGTCTCTGATTTAAACCAGTCATTGTTACTTGTATTTGGTAAAAAGACTTTTCGGTAATGTTCTAGAGTGCTAAATAAATCTGTCGTTCCACGATGGCTAGCTAGACTAATAGAATAAGTATCAACGTTGTTCTTAGCTAGAAGGTTGTTAAAGCCAGATTTACCCAACTCGATCAGAGTATCTAGTGGTGAAGCATTTCCCTTACCAAAGAAGTCCAGATGGTACAGAACCAGGTCTTTGACGTTTACCTGACCATAGCTGAAGTTATACCACCGTTCCAGATACGTCAAACCAAGTAGCAAGGCTTCCTTGTTGCGTTTGATTTTATCTACAAGATAGCCCTTGGTAACTGGGTTGTCACCAGCAAGTCCAGCATCTGCTGACAAGAGTTTCTTCAAACTGTCTTCCAGATGTTCCTTGGTTTTGGCGAACTGGTCCTCTAGATAGAGCTCAGTCTGCTTAACGTTTGGAGAAATACCGAGCGTCTTTCTGATGGCTTCTGAATGATAGTCAACCTTTTGTAAGTCTGGTAAGACTTGCTTGATGATAGAGCTTTGGTCATACAAGAATTGGTTTGGCGTATAGAGAAGGCCAGTATCTCCTAGACTATATTCTGGTAATTTGGCAAAATCAGCCTGGTACTTGAGATCGAGCTTCTCAGATGAATGACCCTTGTAGTGAAGCAAGAGTTTGTTTGCAGTCTGTTTGTTAGAAATAATGTCTGTGATGACTTGGTCATCCTTCATCATGACTGCTGACAAGAGTTCTTTTTGATATAAAAGGCTGTTCTCATTGACCAGATTTCCGTATTTGACGATGGTTGCCTTGTTGTAGAAAGGTAACAATTTTTCAATGTTCTTATAAGCCAAGGCGCGCTTAGCTTGATAATGAGCCACCTTAGAAAAATCACTGTCTTTCTTGCCACTTGTTGAGAGGGGCTCCACTGTTGGTAGAGTGAGAGGATTGATGGCTGTTTTTTTGCTTTCGATTTGGGAAGCATCTAGCATCGTTCCTCTTTCTTCAAAGGATTCCTTGCTGACGACCTCATCCTTGACTAAGGTGACATTGTAGACTCTGTTGGCCTTGCTGCTGAATGTGTCCTTCACCTTCATTCCATTATAGTGGTAACCGGTAATGGCATTTCCGTTGGTTACATTGACATCACTAAGAACATTGGTCAATCTTCCAGCATGCTTTTCTAGATTAGAAGTTCGATCCCACAAATAGCCTGCTACTCCCGCGACTCTACCAAAGTGCTTGGCATTGTTAATATCGCCTTCAGCATAGCTATCTTGGATTTGTGCATCCTGATCTACTAGACCTGCAAGACCACCCACTGTCTGATCTGAACTATTTGTGTTGGACGAAATGGCTACTGTCGCTTTTGACTTAGTAAGTAAAGCCTTGTCACCTGTCAAATGACCGACCAGACCACCGATATTATAGGCAGCAGTCGTCTCATACGTGTTGATAATTCTTCCCTTGAAACTGCTCTCTGTGATACTTGATTGCTCAGCCTTAGCCAGCAAACCACCGATACCACGTTCACCGGCGAGAACACCATCAACGTGAACTTGCTTAATCTTTGTGCCATTCCGGGCTTCATAGGCCAGTGAACCGATATCATCTTTACCTGAAATAGAGACATTTTTCAGACTCAATTTTTCTACTGTGGCACTACTCAAAATTTCAAACAGTGGTTTTTTCAAGTTGTCAATAGCATACTGCTTGCCATCTTTTTCACCGATCAACTGACCAGTAAAGATGCCCTTGATGTAGGATTTAGCTTCAGGCTCCAACTCCACTTCATTGGCATTCAAACTAGATGCTAAATGATAGGTTCCAGAGAGATTCTGGTTGATAGCTTTGACTAGGTTGCTAAAGGAAGTAAAGGTTGTCGTTTCCTCTCTAGCCTTCTTAGCTAGGTAGAAGGTGAAATTATCGACATATTTATTTTCTAGCTCTTGCTGGAGTTTCTCAGCCTTGGCTGTGATTTTATAAACTGGCTGACCATCTTTTATTTCTGCCGTTATTGAAGCGACTGGTAGATAGATATCTTTAAACGTCGAAGATTTAACCTTGACAAAGTAAGTGTCTGGATTACTTGGGACACCGTCTAAAGAAACGTGTTGTTTATAAGTACCATTGGTCTGACTATACAACTCCAGATCCGAAACATTTCTTAATTCAAGTGTTTTTTCTGGATCTTTTTCTTTTGGTTTTTCTGTCGGAGCTTCCGGTTTTACTTGCTCAGTATTACCAGTATATTCTGGAAGAGGAGCGACTTGTTCCGGTTCAACGATGGCTCCTGCTTGAGTGCCTGTATATTCTGGTAGGGAAGACTGGGTCTCTGGTTCCACAATCGCACCTGATTGAGTATCTGTATATTCTGGTTTTTCAGCTGTCTCTGGGGCTACAACCGCCCCCGCTTGAGTTCCTGTATATTCTGGTGTTGGTGGCACCTGTTCCGGTTCTACGATTGCTCCAGACTGCTCGCCTGTATAGTCTGGTTTGTTAGTCGTTTCTGGTTCCACCAAAGCCCCTGACTGGACGCCCCCAACCTCTGGCACAACTTTTTCCGGTTCAACAATGGCACCAGCTTGAGTTCCCTGATACTCAGGCAATGGAGCAACTTGCTCGGGTTCAACGACTGCTCCTGCTTGGGTGCCTGTATATTCTGTTTTTTCAGCTGTCTCTGGGGCTACAACCGCTCCCGCTTGCTCGCCTGTATATTCTGGTAATGGAGCCTGCGTCTCAGGCTCTCCTTTTCTTGCATACTGAGGTGCTTCACTCGCAGCTACTGCCTTCTTAGTCCCTTTCTCAACTATACGTGGCAAGGCTTCTTCTACTTTAGTTGAGAGAACTTCCCGAGAAATTTCTTGGTTTTCAACTGTGAAAATGCGAACAAGTTCAATCTTCTTTCCAGCACGACCTTCTTGTTTGACATGGATGGTTCCTTCTGTTAGTTCTGGATTTTCCTGCACCACTTCTGAAAAGTCTAGTTTGGTTACAATCGCTTGGTCTTTGTATAGGAGTTCTGGTTTGTTCACGCGACCAGCCAAGACTTCATCCTGAGGATCCACACTCGCAAGACCAGACGGATTTTGATTGGATGAATCTTGAGAAGGGATTGTAGGAGACGGAGCTTTCTGCTCATCTCCTGCCCTTTGTCCACCTTCGTTGGTTTGGAAATGAGGTTGAACCGTGTAGTCTAGTTTCTGATCCCTAGCAGCAGTTTCTTGCTGACTAGAGTCCTTGTCTTTCTTAATATAGCCTAGATAGGTATAACCCGATAAGGCGCGTGGCAATGGCAGACTATCTCCTTGAGATAATTGGTATTCTTGATTGTACTGGAGCAAAAGTTGATTTTCAATAGCCTGAACTGAAGAAGCTAAACCGCTGCCCATCCCTGTTACCAAAATCACATTCAAGAGAGCTTTCTTTTTGCCTTTCTTTTTCGATACGACAAAAATGAGGAGGCCAATCGAAGCCAAGGCTCCACCAGTTAAAACACTAGTAAAGCTATGCTGCCCACCTGTATTGGGCAACTGACCTAGCTGGGCTTTCTCATCCATACGGTAGACTAGATAATAGGTGCTCTCACTATCTTCCGCAATTTTAGGAATGTCCTTTACAATCAAGTCCTTCTCTTGACTACTTAGCTCTGTATCCGTCACATATTTGTAGTGAACAGCTGCATTTTCTTGAGCAAATACGGTTCCACTACTAGCAATGGACACAAAAAATAGGCTTGAAATCGAAGCTGACACAAGTCCAATTGCTAATTTTCGTAAGGAGAAACGATGCTGCTTCTCTCCAAAAAACTTTTTCATTCTAAATCCTCTCAACTATTCAACCTCTATCAAGAAAATAACTAGCATTATATTTTGATATAGGTATTTCACATCCACCATTATACTATAAAAATACTTCCTTGTCTCCAATAAATGCTTTAGATTTCACGAATGTCAAAGCTTATTTATCTTGTAAAATTTATCCGTCGTTGATGACAAAAAAAGAAGGCTAAGCGCCTTCTCTTATTTGAAAATATTCCTAACAAAAAGTCATTATTCTTGAATCTCGAATTTTTTCAAAAGTCCAAAATAGAGGGATCCACCAATGATTGTCAGAATTCCTCCTACCCAGCCCAAGAATGGGATCAATCCAACAGAACCACCCACGATAAACAAAACAGACGGTGCAGGGGTCACACGCTCATCGTCCTTGTAATAGACAATAGACACAATTCCTAAAACCAAGACAGCAATTTTTACCAATGCCAAAATGATTGAAAAAATCGTCAATATACCAACTGTTGCATCAGAGTCCTCCGTCGCCGCAGCAGCCCCAACAGCTATCATAAACATAACAAGAGGTGCCAACAGTAAGACGATACCTGAAATAAGACCAAAAATCGCATTTACGCGAGCAAGTGTATTTGTTTTCATCCGAATCTCCTTAAAAAATTTTTACAACTATCATTTTATCATATTTTCATGAAAAACAAAAGAAATTTCAAAATGAGGATACTAGATGGTGAATGATTTCAAATTTCTAAACAGACATTTCGAGCAAGAAATATATCATGTATCAATTTGTTTGTAAATTCATTCGTTTTTGTACTAAGCAAGCCGTTCCCCTAAAAAAAGAAGATCACTTGGATCTTCTTTTTTCGTGTCTGTTTTTACAAGAGACTTATCTTTCAAAGATGGACTGTCTGAAGTCGTCTGTGGCACGTAGATAAGCATTAAAAATACGATACTTGAGCTGGGCGACACTGCTCTTAGAGCTATCTGATAAGGCACGATCAATGTTCTTAGCTGAAGCATCCGCTAGTACTGCTAAGTACATATAATCTTGCAATTCCTCATAAGAAGAAATCGTAATTTGTCGTTTGCTATCTAGTTTTCCGGCTTCAAACTCGATGGTGATTGGACGAAGGAATGTTTGCGCCTTGTTGTATCGCTCATTCAACATAGCTTTCTTCAAATCCTTCCATGATTCATACTGACTACCGTAGAGGTTTTTAAGGATTAGATCATCTCCAACTACACCGACATCTCCTCTGTTCCAGATTGAGTAGGTCTTATTACCTTCTTTAAGCGCTTGGCCGGAGTATTGGCCAGATACATATGGGACAAATCCTTGTTGGTAACCCTTGTCTCCGAGCAATTCATAGGCTCTACGGCGGAACATAAGCCCACCAGGTGCACCAGTTGGATTGTCCAGAGCTGCATAGAAGGAAGCAAACATATTGATGACATAGTAGCCATTTCGTCCAAAGCTAGCTCTATCCCAACCATCGCGACGTCCAATGATATTATGATCAACCAGAGCATCGACAGATTTTAGTTTGGCTGCTTCTTCAGCTGTTATTGGAACAATTCGATCATCAGCGTGAGCTTGTTTACCATAAGACGTATTCTCAAATTTATAATTTTCAGCCTTACGGTACCATTTCATTTTCTGCTGATCAGTTAGAACTCCAGTAACAATATCCCCTTCTACATAATCCAGAAGGTTCAGTACGTCAAAAACTCCATGCATGTAATCGCGAAGTGCATCTGCTGAGGAGAATCGAGCAACAGGATCATAGGTATGGTAACGAGAGGTCGAATCTTTATCTCCTTGATAGAAACTATTGAGAACGAGACCTTTTTCGCTAACATTGGTTACAGACTCTAACATTCCTGTAGCAAAACTCTCAGGTCCTTCACCCTCACGACGACCATGTCCTTCAAAATAGATAGAACCATCCGAGTTGTGGGTCATTTCATGGGTATAGACCATGGTTCCAGAAGCACCCAGCATCTGGTCATAGACGTAGAAGACTTCATAACCATTAGCAAAGGCCCCTAGTCCATTGTCTCCGTGATACTTCCCAGCAGGGCCAAAGAAATTGTACATAGAAACAGAGGTCTTATCATTACGCGGAGCCCAATATTGCTGGCCTTTATCATTATAAAGAAAGAAACCGTCTGTAACGATCACCCGTCTGAATAGAGTGTCTTTCCTGTTTGGACTTAAAATGTTGTACCACATGTCATAGTGGTTTCGTTGCCATTCAGCTGATTGATCCACAAGTTTTTCAACGTGTCGATGGAGTTCCTCGCCTGAGAGAACTCTGCCACCTTCTTTCCTGTAGCCTCCAAAGCTACCAAAGGCAATGGTCGACATATTGCTGATGATATAGACATCTCTTTCAGGTAAGGTCAGAAGCTGGAGAACCATTTGCTTGAAGCCCCAATCTCCCTGAGTCAGTCTGTCGTAGACCTTGATTGTATACTTACTCTTACGATCTGCATTGTCTTGCTTAGCCTGAATTTCTGGCAGACTTGAACGAGCTTCTACGATATAAGCCTTAGTATTTTCCTTGAACCATTCACTGTTGGTTTTGTGTGGCAAGAAGAGTTCACGCAGACTTTCTAAGTAAGCAAAGAGGTCTCCTTTGCCTTTTTCCTTGGCTAGGGATTGTCGGTAAGCATTGAAGTTGTTTTGCGCTCGAAGATTGCCCATTCCAGAGTTCCCGAGAGCGATGATAGTATCCAGTGTCGAAGCTTCTTGATTGCCAAAGAAATCAAACTTATAGGCATTAAGATCTTTGGTATTGAACGTTCCATAGTTGACATTGTACCAGCGGTTGAGATAGGTCAGACCAAGCATGAAGGCCTCTTTGTTCTTCAGAATCTTTTGGCTAATCGCATCCGCTACAGCAGGGCCTAGGGTGTTAATCGACTTGTCAACTGAAAGCACCTTGAGGAGCTCCTGACCTAGTTCAGCCTTGGTTTGTTCAAAGGCTTTTTCTAGATAAAGATCATCTAAGGAAGCTGTTTCACCAATCCCTAATACTTTACGCACTGCAGCCGAGTCATAGGTCACAGCTCTGAGTTCATCCAAGACACTCTCTTTAATGGACTGGTAGTCAGATAAGAAGGCCTCTGGCGTATAGAGCAAATTCTTATCAGCGATGCTATATTCTGCAATCTGGCCATTGGCAAAATCACCCTTGTAGGTCAGATCAAGATAAGCGATCGTCTTATCTGCATAATGCAGCATCAGTCTATTGATTTCACCCTTATGGCTATTGACATCCGTTATCAGAGTCTCATCTTTCATCGGAACTACATCTAGCAGGGCTACTTTGTTGAGTTTATCATCTTCAGCTAATTGGTTAGCTGTATGAACGATAAAGTCTTTGTTGTAGAATGGTAATAGTTTTTCTACATTTTCGTAGGCTTGCTTTCTGGACTCTTGGGCTCCCCTCACTCGACTATAGTCTGTTTGATGCTGGTAAGCTTGCTGCAATGGCTCTTGGTCCGTCAAGTTTGAAGTGATTCCAAAGGACTGACGTTTGGTTTGCGCATCGGCCTCTGAAATAGAACGGACAAAACGCTCATCTTTTCGATTTGCTGTAGTTCCTTCAAGAACATGTGAGTCCCGAACAGAAGCCTCAGGATAGGGATCTCCTGTCATCGCATGCCCATTTTGAACTTTGACACCTGTCAAGACATTTCGGACCTGTCCATTGTTCCAAGTAGATCCGATCGCTCCACCGACTTGGCCAGAATGACCTCCATTTTGGATAGAACCAGTCACATAAGAAGTTTCTAATCTAGCTCCATTTTGCAAGCGACCAATCAAGCCTCCAACACGCTGGTCTCCATTTCGACCCGTTACTTGGATAGATACATCCGCCTGACTCTTCTGCGCCAGTGATTGGTTGCCGTGGAAATTACCAACCAAGCCACCAACATTGTACTCCTGCCCCCCATCTTGGGTGCTGGAGATTGTCCCTTTAAAGGCAACATTGGTTAGTTTTGTGTTTTGGGCAACTCCTACAAGTCCACCGATATGTTTGTTCCCAGATAGACTACCACTTACAGAAACATCCGTAATCGTTGCATTTTGAGCATTGCTAGCCAAGGTCCCTATAGAATCCTTGCCTGTCACTGCAGCCGATTTCAAGGTCAGTTGCTGGATGGTGGCATTTTTCAAGGTTGCAAAGAGTGGTTTTGCCAAGTTGTAGATGGTATAATCTTTTCCATCCACTCGGCTAGTTAGGCTACCTGAAAATTCTTCTGGTACATAGCTTGTCGCAGACTGTTCCAACTGAATCTCATCTGCTGAAACATTCGCTCCTAGTTTGAAGTTTCCAGTCGGGTTTGACTTCATAGCCTCTATGAGCGTTTTGAAGGAAGTATAGACTCCTTCTTGGCTAAGAGGCGTTTTTGGCAGTTCAAAAGAGTAATCTGGACGATAACGATCTCCTTCTCCCTCGACGAGCTGATTAGCTGATACCGTTACGGAGTAGGCATTGCCCTTATCTGTAATCTTAGAAACAGGTAAGAGCATATCCTTGAACTTGTCTGACTGAATGCGGACATAGTAGTTATTCATATCGGACGGCACTTCCGACAGGGATAGGTAACGTCGGTAGTGACTACCATCTTTACCGTACAGTTCGATGCGGTCGATATCTTTGATTTCAACCTTCTTATAATCTAGCTGAACTGGACGTTGATCCTCTATACTCGTTTGTTCCCCTTGACCCAGGTCATATTTCATGACAGTTTTGAGGGTATAAGGAGTATAGTAGTCCAAGTCACCAAGTGTCAATTTTTTAGCGAGGTCCACAAGGTCGACTTCCTTAATTAACGTGTCACCCTTGTATAGCTGCACTTTGGCTGATTGATAGCTAGCTGTAGCATCCGTCAAGTGATAGCTAAGAGAAACTTGGCGTTTGTCTTCTTCCTTCTCGACACGGACTAGAGAGAGGGTTGGTTTTCTCTTGACACCATCCAGAGCTTGACGAGCGGCCTCGAGATCCGTCCGAACTTGATCGACCAAGGCTTGATTGGCGAAAGGATTGTCCAAAACGAGCTTGGCCTGATCTAGAGCACGGCGATAGCGGAGTTTGGCTTGTTCATCAGCATACTGGTAAGCAACTGTAGACTGAGTCACATCCTTCATGTCAAATTCAACTCCAAGAGTTTTCTTATCAACAGGTTGGCCGTCTAGATTATTCTTAGCAGTTTCAAGGGCTTTTTTCAAAGAATCAACCTGTTCTTGACTGGCATGAGATGTCTCAAAGAGAGCTTGGGCATTTGCGACTGCCTCTTTATAAGACTCTTGATCTGCAGTGGTATCATTGAAATACTGATGCGTTTTCTGAATGCTATCGGCCTCTTCCACTAATTGGTGTAAGGGTTCGAGGTCGAGTGTTCCTTTTTCTGGTTCCACAGGAGCGTGATCCGCATTTGTAGAAATTGGTTTTGTACCGACTTTGATAATCTGAGGAACCGCTTCTTTTGTGATAGTGTTAGAGATTTCCTCTGTATTTTCAATTTTTCCATCTACCATGTACTGACGGGTGACGATCGTACGCACTCCATCTTGACCAGCTTGGCTAACTTCCCTTTGCCCCAAAGGCAGTTCTGCACTTTCCACTTCCTTGGTTGGATAGGGTTCGGCAACTGTTGTGGTAACTTCCTTTTCTTCAACGTTTAAGCTCGGAACTTCATTTATTGGAGCGTCTGTTGGTTTCTCGCTAACAGGACCTGTTCCGACTGTTACGATCTCTGAGACTGCTGGAGTTGTCACTTCGTTAGAGATTTCCTGGCTTCTCTCTACTTTGCCATCTACCATGTACTGACGGGTAACAATCGTACGCACGCCATCTTGACCAGCTTGTGTTATCTTGGTCTGGCCAACTGGCAAACTATCACTCTCTACTCGTTCTCGAGTGTAGGGTTCTGCTACCGTCGTGGTAACATCTTTTTCTTCAACCTTTAAGCTTGGAACTTCATTTACAGGAGCGTCTGTTGGTTTGTCACTAACAGGACCTGTTCCGACTGTTACGATCTCTGAGACTGCTGGAGTTGTCACTTCGTTGGAGATTTCCTGGCTTCTCTCTACTTTGCCATCCACCATGTACTGACGGGTGACAATCGTACGCACTCCATCTTGACCAGCTTGGGTTATCTTGGTTTGGCCAACTGGCAAACTATCACTCTCTACTCGTTCTCGAGTGTAGGGTTCTGCTATCGTTGTGGTAACATCTTTTTCTTCAACGTTTAAGCTTGGAACTTCATTTATTGGAGCGTTTGTTGGTTTTTCACTAACGGACTCCCCTGTGTTTGGTTTTGTAGGAGAAAGGACCTTGCTTCCGACTTTTCTAATCTCAGAAGTCGGCTCAGTCGTTACCTGATTGGAAACCTCCTCTGTATGGATTACCTGACCATTTAAAATGTAGCTGCGGGTCACAATGGTACGACTACCATTTTTCCCTGCCTGAATCACCTCAGTTTGACCTTGTGGCAAATCAGCTGCCTCTACTTCCTCCACTTGGAAAGGAATGATCTCTGTACGACTCGTATCTTTACTATCAACCTTTAACTCTGGTTGTTCAAATACAGGAGCATCACTTGGTTTCTGAGCACGATACTCTTCCTGCGCTTGACTTCCGTTTGAAGTTTGAACTGGAGTATCAATAGGAGCCGAATGATTCAACTCTTTCTTGCCATCAACTGGAGATTTTACTGCTTTTTGAGATTTCAAATACCCTACATATTGGTAACCTTCAATCGCAAGAGGTGATTGCAATGCTTCTCCAACCTGTACAGTCAATTCCTGATTATAGTCTGCCAGCATTTGATTTGTCAAAGCCAAGGAAGTTGGCGCAATCAGCTGACTTCCTAAACTGGTCAAAAGCATAAATGAAGCTAGTTTCTTGCGATCATCTCTGCCCAGTTTAATTGCTACGACCAGTAAAACTATGCCTGCCCCCGCTGCAATTGAGCTAATGAGTTGGCTATGACCAGTTGCAGGCAACTGTCTCGTCGGACGATAAATCAAATAGTAAGTATCATCTGTTTCCTCAGCAAACTGTGGCAATTCTTTGACTACCAACTGCTTTTCTTGGTCCGTGAGTTCACTCTCTGTCACGTACTTATAGTGGATCTGTTTTGTGACGGATGTTGTCTGTTCACTAGCTGCTACACTTACAAGAGAACCTCCTCCACTAAAAAGGTAGAAAGTCCCTACCAGAGCAGAAACTAAACCAACCGAAACTTTTCTCAATGAAAAACGCTGGTGCTTTTCTCCTAAATAACTTCTTTTCATTCCTAATCTTTCCTTCATCATGATTTCAATCCCCTCTATTCTACCGAAATTTACTAGATTATTCAATTTATTTGCTATAAATAATAGCCACAAAAAACTGCTAATCTTTTCAGTTCATTTGCGCTTTCAAAATCCTTATCTTATCAGGTCTTGAATGCACAAACAAGATCAGGGAGAATCACAGAAAAAATTCCTAGGTAGCCTTAAACCTAGGAATTTTTCAAATTTTAATCAAACAGAATCGTTTCCTTATTTCTTGAAAATAGACTGTCTGAAGTCGTCTGTCTCACGAAGATAAGCGTTGTAAATCTTCTTCTTGAGCAGGTTAACCCAGCTAGCTTCGACACGGCTAGTAGCATTGGTAATGTTGCGTACATCCTCTGCCACGGCTGCGTCCATCAACTGCTGCATCTCTGCATAAGAACGAATGGTTACTTTCTTGGTACTGTTTGGATTTTTAAGCTCGTACTCAATGGTGATTGGCTTAAGCTTGGTCAGCTGATCAATTCGCTCCTTATACATGGCCTTCTTGAAGGCTGCCCAAGAGGTGTATTCACCCTTAAATACATTTTCCAAGACTTTCTGGTCTGTCACGAGACCAACATCTCTTCCAGACCATCCGTCCCACGTTTTCTTCCCTTCATCAAAGGCTTCCTGAGAGTACTGACCAGAAACATAAGGGACAAATCCTTCATGGTAGCCTTTGGCTGCCAGTAATTCATAGGCTGTGCGACGGAACATAACGTCTCCAGGTGCTCCATTTGGATTGCTCAAGGCTGAGTAAATTGGTGAGAAAAGGCTGAGGCTGAGGTAGCCATTTCGACCATATTTCCCACTTTCTTTATTCTCCCGACGAGTGATCACATCATTTTCAATCAGGGAGTCAAAGGTCTTCAGCTGCTTGATTTCCTCAGCTGTGAAGCTTCGCGTCTGGTTACCTGCGTGGGTCTCCTTACCATACTTATCTGTAATATAGTAATTCTCCATCTTCCTGAACCACTGTAACTTGGCAGCATCGCTCTGCTTCAACATAGAAGTACCTTCTAGATAGTCCAAGGTGTAGATCATGTCAAACATACCATGGACATAGTGTTGTAGGTCTGCTTCATTTTGAACACGTTCCTTGAAATTATAGGTATGCATACGTGTCTTAGAATCCTTGTCCATCTTGAAGAGAGTATTGAGCGTAATGGTTGATTCATCTGCGCTCGGCGAAGATTGCAAGAGTCCACGAGCATAGAGTTCCGCACCCAAGCCCTCACGACGACCATAACCTTCAAAGTAAATTGCACCGTCAGAGTTATGGGTCATTTCATGGGTGTAGACAGAGTTTCCATAGTCTTCTAACAATTTAGCAGCATCAAAGTGAGTTACACTACCCGTAGCATAGGCATTATAGCCCTTGCTTGGATACCACTTGCCAGCTGGTCCAAAGAATTCCTGCATAGCCTGTGATTTTTTGTCATTAGCTGGAGCCCAATATCTTTGACCATTCTTGTCAACCAATGAGAATCCATCATAAACCAGAACCGAACGGAAGAGCTTGTCCTTGCTTTCTGGACTCAGAATCTTGTACCAGAAATCATAATGGTCGCGCTGGTATTCAGCTGTTTTTCTCACTCGGTCTTCGACATACTCGGCTAGTTCAGCGTCTGTGCGCACTCTGTTATTGGCATCCAGGCGGTAGCGATCATAAGCTCCCATAGAGAGGGTAGACATATTAGAGATAGCATAGACACCTTTCTCCGTCATGGTCAAGAGTGGCAGGAGCATGCCCTTGTGTTCCCAATTATCTGCTGTAATCTTGTCATAAACACCGACAGAGTACTTGCTCTTGCCCTCGGCTGCGTCCTGAAGCTGTCTCGCTTCTGCTACATCGGACTTAGCCTCAACGATGTAGGCTTTTGTATTGGTCTTGAGCCATTCATTATTGGTCTTGTATGGTAGGAAGAGCTGACGGTAGCCTTCAAGGTAATTGAAGAGTCCTCGCTTGCCAGTTGCTTCAGAGAGCGAATTATCATATGCTGTATAGTTGTTCTTAGCCTTGAGATTCTCAAGTCCTGATTTCCCTAAAGCTATGATTGTATCAAGAACCGAAACGTCATTTTTACCGTAGAAATCCAACTTGTAAGCCGATAGATCCTTAACATTAAAGTTATCATAGTTGATATTGTACCAACGGTTAAGGTAAGTCAAACCTAATAGGAAAGCTTCTTTATCAGCAAGAATCTTCTTAACAAGATAATCCTTAACTACTTCACCTTCAGTATTGATAGCCTTATCCATAGCTAGCACTTTGCGAAGCTCACCTGATAGCTTGCTTTTCACTTGCGTAAATGCAGTGTCTAAGTATAGTTCATCCAAAGAAGTGTCTGCTGCTACTCCGAGAGCTGTACGCATAGCTGGAGAATCAAGAACTACTTTGTTTAACTCTGGCAAAACTTGATTTAGAACACTTGTATAATCTGATGCAAAGGCTTCTGGAGTATAAAGAAGGTCTAACCCCTTGATACTATACTCAGCAATACCTCGATTTACGAAATCTCCCTGATAAGATATTTCTAGGTAGTCAATGGTATTGTCCATGTAGTGCAGCATCAAACGATTGATTGCTGTTTTATTACCATGGATATCAGTGATAACCTGGTCGCCCTTCATCGGAACAACATCCAGTAGGTACTCCTTATTCAACTTATGCTCTTTCGGAATCTTGTTAGCAAACGAAACAATGGTTTCTTTATTGTAGAAAGGAAGCAGTTTCTCCATATTTGCATAAGAATATCCACGGTCGAATTGAGCATTGTTTACCTCACCATAGTCGACAAAACGCATATTTAGATTCGTGTCATCTAGGCTAGTCGTGATGTCCATAGCAGTCAGTTTTTCTTCCATTTCTTCTTGAGTAATAGTAGAAGTAACAAACTGATCGTTTTTCAAGGTTTCACTTTTAGCAACTTTATAAGCTTGTGTAATGCGGTCGTTTTTGTAGCCCTGATCCCCAGAAATACTGTAAACATTTGTACCGCTAACATTACTGATCACATTATCAACTAAACCATTAAAGTAGTTCGAGCCGACCACTCCACCGATTTGACCGCTAGTGGTTGCATTATATACTTTTCCTGTCACATACGACTTGGTGATTCGAGCATTGTTTTCTAGACGTCCAACCAAACCACCGATACGTTGTTCATTTGATCGTAAACCACTAATAATCGTTACATCTGCTTTACTTTGGCTAAGAAGAGATTCTCCTCCTTTAAGGTTTGCAACCAAACCACCTACATTATAAGCTTTGATGTGTTGACTGTTAGATAGGATAGTTCCCGTAAAGGAACTATTTGTAATTTTCGTATTGGTTCCATTAACTACTAGACCCGCCACGTTAGAAGCATTTCCTACTACCGATACTCTCCCCTGAACAGAAACATCTGTGATTCGCGCATTCTCCGCATTGCGTGCCAGCGCAGCTGAGTCATAGGTACCCACGATATTCACATCTTTAAAGTCGATATTGGAAATGGTAGACCCACTCTTGAGGTTTTCAAATAAAGGTTTGGCTAGATTATAAATGGCGTATTGCTTACCATTATGACTACCTGTCAGACTACCTGTGAAGTTCCCTTTGAGGTAGACATAATCTGCAGGTGCAAGACTAACCTCACTAGCATCCAAATCAGCTCCCAACACATAATTTCCTGCCATATTTCGCTTCATAGCGTCTACCAATCTAGCAAAGCTAGTGTAGACATTTTGCTGGCTTGGGACTGCCTTACTGATGTAGAAGTCGTGCCCAGACTTATAGCCCGTTTCACTTTCTTGGACGAGTTCAGGAAGGGTTACATTAACCTTATAGACTGCCTTGCCATCTTTCTCTGCTTCAGAAATGCTGTGAACTGGTAGGAGAATTTCCTTGGATTCGCTTGATTTGATCTTGACGAAGTAAGTAGACAGATCCGTAGGCATAGAGTTCATCGATACAAAGCGCTTGTATTGGTCGTTTTCTTTATGATAAAACTCAACGGAATCAATATCACGGAAGGCAATCTTCTTGTATTCTAGCTCAAAGTTACGACTGTCTGTTTCAAACTCAGTAAAGCTACCATTATCCAATTCATAAGTCAACTTAGTTTTTAGAGTGTAGCCTGTGTAGTAGTCTAAGTCGCCAATTTTCAAGCTGCCAGCAAAGTTGGTAATTGGAAGAGTGCGAATCAGCTGGTCTCCCTGGTACAATTCTGCAGTCGCTGAACGGAAGGACTGGGTCTGGTCTTCCAATCTATATTGGACCGTCACCGACTTATCATCAGTATTCTCAGTCAGACTTAGAATGGAAACTGTCGGCTTGACTTTAGGCACTCCATTTAGTGCTTCTTTGGCTGCTGTCAGACTAACAAGAGCTTGGTTGACCTGTACTTGTGTAGCTGTTTGATCGTTCAAAACTCCCTCTGCCTTGGTCAATTCGTCAGTATAAGCTGTCTGCTTTTCTGAATCCGCATTCTTATATTTAACCAAGGTTTTAACCGTTGGATTTAAATCGTACTCAGTCTGAAGAGCTGTTTTAACAACTTCAAGACCACTTAATTGCGCCTTGGCTTGATTGATTTGTTCCACCAGTTGGTTGACTTCTGCTTGGCTGGCTTGGGATTGGCTCAGAATCGCTTGACCTGCCGTCAAAGCAGCATCATAGTTAGCTTGATGACTCTGACTATCGTTGAAATAACGGGCCTGAGCTTTAATCTGATCCGCTTCTGCCAAGAGATTATGCAGTGGAATTAAATCGAATTCTTCTAAAGTTTCTACTTTTGGCGCATCGTTCGGTACCATGTGCGGTTTAGCTGTGCCGACTTTGACGATTTGCGTTACAGGAGCTAGGGTTTCCTCATTAGACAATTCTTGACGGTCGACCACTTGGCCATTAGAACTGTAGACTCGAGTCTTGATGGTCCGCTCACCTTGGACACCTGGAGTTGCAATCTGACGAGCATCTTGAACCAATTCGTCCGTATGTTGCTCCTCGATGTTGAAGGCTATTTTCTCAACACGAATTTCGTCGGTATAAGTCAGCGGATACTCTGGTAAAGCCTCTGCTTTCGGTGCATCATTTGGTACCATGGTTGGCTTAGCCGTGCCGATCTTGATAATTTGCGTTACTGGAGCCAAGGTTTCTTCATTAGACAACTCTTGACGGTCGATTTCCTGACCGTTAGAACTGTAGACACGAGTCTTGATAGTTCGTTCACCTTGAACACCTGGAGTTGCAATTTGACGAGCATCTCGAACCAATTCGTCCGTATGTTGCTCCTCGATGTTGAAGGCTATTTTCTCAACGCGAATTTCGTCAGTATATGTCAACGGATACTCTGGTAGAGCGTCTGCTTTCGGTGCTTCATTCGGTACCATAGTTGGCTTAGCCGTACCAACTTTGACGATTTGCGTTACCGGAGCCAAGGTTTCTTCATTCGAAAGTTCTTGACGGTCAACAACTTGACCGTTAGAACTATAGACACGAGTCTTAATCGTACGCTCTCCCTCAACACCTGGTGTTGCGATCTGGCGGGCATCTTGAACCAATTCATCCGTTTCTTCTTCACGAATGGTAAAGTTGATTTTCTCTACACGAGTTTCGTCGGTATAAGTCAGTGGGTACTCTGGCAGAGCGTCTGCTTTCGGTGGATCGTTCGGTACCATGCTTGGTTTAGCCGTTCCAACTTTGACGATCTGTGTTACTGGAGCCAAGGTTTCCTCACTAGACAATTCTTGACGGTCAACAACTTGACCATTGGAACTGTAGACACGAGTCTTAATGGTCCGTTCGCCTTGGACTCCCGGAGTCGCGATCTGACGACTACCTTCTGGAATCTCATCTGTGTACTGCTCCTCAATAGAAAAATCAATCTTTTCTATTCTAACCTCGTCATTTGTAGTCAATTCCAACTCAGAATTCTCACGAACTGGAGCTGTTTCAGGACTGGTGCCATACTCTACCAGTTCAGGAACTTCGTGAACTGGTGCTGTATCAGGATTTGTCCCATATTCCGTTAGTTCTGGAATCTCTTGAACTGGAGATGTCTCGGGACTAGTGCCATACTCTGCCAATTCTGAAACTTCGTGAACTGGCGCTGTTTCTGGACTGGTGCCATATTCTGTCAATTCTGAAACTTCGTGAACTGGGGATGTTTCAGGACTTGTGCCATATTCTGTCAGTTCTGGAGTCTCACGAACCGGAGACGTCTCAGGACTAGTTCCGTATTCCGTCAGTTCTGGAACTTCGTGAACTGGAGATGTCTCGGAACTAATGCCATACTCTGCCAATTCTGGAACTTCGTGAACTGGGGATGTTTCTGGAGTTGTGCCATATTCTGTCAATTCTGGAACTTCGTGCACTGGAGTTTCTTTTGGTATCGAGTTAGTTGGAGCTGTTCCAACTAAAATAATTTCAGAAACCGGTTCAAGCGTCACTTGATCAGAAATCATTTCGCTTTTTACGATTTCTTGATTCTCATGATAATGACGAGTCACCACTGTACGTTGACCTCGAACACCTGATTGTATAACTTTTGATTGCCCTTGAGCCAATTCATCGGTATATTGGTATTTTGTCTGATAAGGAAGTTCTTGAACCGACTCCTGCTCGCTAATTTTTAGTTCTGGCAAGTCATAAACGGGGCTTAGAAGAGCAGACTCTCTCTCCTTGGCAGCTATAGCTTCTCTTTCTTCCTCAGTTAAAGCATCCCCCTTATCCGAAACAATCTCTTTTGTATTCGGATTTGTTTCACTCGGTTTAAGTTCACTTCCCTTCTCTTTCTCCAAGTCCAGTGTCGGATTTTCCTTCTGAGCAGAATGAGCTAAATGACTATCATTTTGTTCTTCATTCTTTAAGTAACCGATATAGTCGTAACCATCAATTTTCAATGGCGCTGGAAGAGATTCTCCAAGACCCAAGTTAAGACTTTGATTATATGCAGCGAGTTCGATATTCGTCACCGCCAAGACCGTTGGAGATAGCAGCATGGATCCCATTCCAGTTACCAACAAGATCGAAGATAAATACCTCTTCCCATTTCTGCCTCTAACAACTACAAGCACTAGTAATGCAAGACCCATCGCTGTAAAAGTGGATTCCCAAAGGCCGGAGTGACCTGTCTTAGGTAATACTCCAGATGTAGCCCCTTGAGTAGTCGGACGATAAACTAAGTAATAGGTCTCTGAAGCATCCTCAACATGCTTTGGAATCTCCCTGATCAAGGCACTCTTCTCTGCCTCCGTCAATTCAGACTCCACTACGTAGTGGTATTTGACCTGAGCAGACTGCTGACTTTGAATTTCTGCTGCCTTCACAGAAGTCAAGCCCCCAGCCATTTGCCCATTCAAAAAGAAGCTTCCAATAGTCGCCGAAACGAGCCCGACAGACAACTTTCTGAAAGAAAAACGCTGTAGTTTTTCTCCATAAAACCGATGTTTCATTCTCAAAATTTCCTCTTCAATATATTATTCAATCCTTTCTATTCTACCTGATTTCACTTGATTATTCAAATTATTTGTCGCGATTTTTAGAAACAACACATGCTTTTTAAAAGTACCAAAAAACGACCTCTCTTTTTAAAAACATCTCAAAAAATCAGCTTAAAACTCTTCCTAAAAATATTAGATTTACTCCCTTTGTCCTAAACTTTTTCCAGCAAAAAAAGAGAGAAATGACTTCCTCTCTTTTTCCTTTTTATCTCATCTTAAACTATGAGACAACTTGATACTATTATGATTATTTCGCTTCAAATCCTTCTGCAACTGCATCCGCAAAGTTTTCTTCTACGATGCTTGCACAGTGGTCACAGATGACTGCATGGTAGCTACGTTCTGCAGTAGTTGGATCGATACGACGGCAACGGTCACATACTTCACCTGTAGCGCGTTCAACTGTAAAGGCAACATCTTCGAAGCTAACGGCACCTTCTGGAGCTGTACCTTCAGCGATGGTCAATTCTGACACGATCAAGAGTTGAGCCACATTGCTATCTACTGCTCCAAGAAGAGTTTTCACCACTTCATTTGGATAAACTGTCAAGTGGGCTTCGAGTGATTTCCCGATAACTTTGGCATTACGTGCTTCTTCCAAGGCTTTTTGAGCTTGTCCACGGAAATCCATGAAGGCTGACCATGTATCCAAGATTTCTTCTTGGTTGGCAAAAGTTTGAGCTTCTGGTAATTCAGACAATTGAACAAATTCTTCAGCTTCAAACTCAAGATATGACCAGATTTCTTCTGCAGTGTGAGGAAGGATTGGTGTCAAGAGTTTGGTGATTTTCACGAGAATGTCATAGAAGACAGTCTGCATTTGACGGCGTTCGAGTGATTTGGCACCCTCGATGTAAACAACGTCTTTAGCAAAATCAAGGTAGAAGGCTGACAAGTCAACGTTGATAAAATTCACCAAGGCCTTGTAGATTGTCAAAAATTCAAAGTTGGCATAAGCATCACGAATCGTTTTCACAAGCTGGTTAAAGCGAATGGTCATGTACTTATCAACCGAACGAAGCTCATCGTAAGCCACTGCGTCTTGAGCTGGGTTAAAGTCAGATGTATTGGCAATCAAGAAACGAAGTGTGTTACGGATCTTACGGTAAGTTTCAGAGACTTGGCTCAAGATATCCATAGAGATACGCACGTCGTTGCTTGAGTCCACACTTGTTACCCAGAGACGCAAGATTTCCGCACCAAATTGTTTTTCAACATCACTTGGAGCAATGGTATTCCCAAGAGATTTAGACATCTTCTCATCTTTACCATCAAGGGCAAAACCTTGTGACAAGATTTGTTTGTAAGGAGCCACGCCATGGTTAGCAACAGATGTGATAAGTGATGAGTTGAACCAACCACGGTACTGGTCAGAACCTTCAAGGTAAAGATCTGCTGGATATTTGAGTTCTGGACGGTTGACCACTACTCCATTCCATGATGAACCTGAGTCAAACCATACGTCCATGATATCTGTTTCTTTTTTGAACTCGCCATTTGGTGAACCTGGATGCGTAAATCCTTCTGGCAAGAGATCTTTAGCATCACGTTCCCACCAGATGATAGAACCGTGTTCCTCAAAGAGTTGAGCCACGTGCTCAATCGTTTCAGCTGTCATGATTGGCGTTCCGTCTTCAGCATAGAAGATAGGAAGGGGAACTCCCCAAGCACGTTGACGAGAGATTACCCAGTCACCACGGTCACGAATCATGTTGTAAAGACGCACTTTACCCCATTCTGAGTGGAACTTCACTTTTTCAATTTCGTCCAAGATTTCTTGGCGGAATTTAGATACAGAGGCAAACCATTGTGGAACAGCACGCCAGATGATTGGTTTTTTCGTACGCCAGTCAAATGGGTATGAGTGAGAGATTTCTTCTTGAGCAAGGAGCAAATCGCCCAGTTTTTCGATAACAGTCGGCACAACCTTGTCATAGAACTGACCCGCAAATTCAGGACCAGCATTTTCCATCATAATACCGCGTTCGTTAACTGTTACAGCAACTTCAAGGCCGTTGGCAACACCAACATTGTAGTCGTCCTCACCAAAACCAGGGGCTGTATGGACAATACCAGTACCAGAGTCAGTCGTAACGTGGTCACCCAGGATTACCAACTCATCTACAGCCGTATCCCATGGGTGGACTGTCACAATGTGGTTCAATTCTTGACCACGGTAGGTAGCCAAGACTTGAACATCCGCCCAACCAAATTTCTCAGAAAGACTATTCAATAATTCTGAAGCAACTACAAACTTACGAGATTCACCAGCTGGTTGTACCAATACATAATCAATATCTGCTCCAACTGTCAAACCACGAGAGGCTGTAATGGTAAATGGTGTAGTGGTCCATACGACAATATAAGTATCCGTATCTAGAACACCTTTTCCGTCTTTGACACGGTTAGCATAGTAAAGGGAAGTTGAAAGCAAGTCATGGTATTCAATTTCCGCTTCTGCAAGGGCTGACTCAGAAGACCATGACCAGTAAACTGGCTTGGCACCACGATAGATATAGCCTTTTTTAGCCATTTCACCGAAGACACGGATCTGAGCTGCTTCATAGTCAGGAGTCAAGGTTACATAAGGATTTTCCCAGTCACCAGAAACCCCCAAACGTTTAAAGTCTTCTCTTTGTTTATCAACTTGAGAAAGAGCATACTCACGGCAAAGTTTCAAGTACTCAACCAAGTCCATTTCTTTGCGTTTAACGCCTTGTTTTGCCAAGACTTGCTCGATTGGCAGACCATGTGTATCCCAACCTGGGATGTAAGGTGCATAGAATCCTGACATAGACTTAGAACGAACAATAATATCTTTGGAAATCTTGTTCATGGCATGTCCAACGTGGATATTTCCGTTTGCATACGGAGGTCCATCATGCAAGGTGAAATGTGGTTTTCCTTGGTTCAATTCTTGACGACGTTGGTAAAGTTTTGCTTCTTCCCATTCTTTTTGCCAAACTGGTTCTTTGGTTGGAAGACCAGCACGCATTGGAAAATCTGTTTTCCCTAGATTGAGGGTTTCTTTAAGTTTCATTGTTACTCCTTTAATTTAAATTGACAAAATAAAAACCACGATTCGCAAAAAGGACGAAAATCGTGGTACCACCTTTGTTCGAAAAAAGACCGTGTCTCTTTTCCTCTTTTCCCGTAACGTGGGGAACGTCCAGTCTTACTATTTTCGGACTAGATTTGTTGAGAGGATAATCTAACCACTAGGGATTGCAGGACTCTCACCATCTCCCGCTCGCTGAAAATATAGTTGGTTAGATCTTGTTCTCACATTTTTTTATAGGATAAGAACAGATTCTTTATTTGCATCGTCCTCAGTTGCCGCAGTAGCTTCTACTTCAACTGACTCTTCATGCTGGTCACTTTCTTCTGTCTGTTGATTTTGTTGAGCTTCAAACTCAGCTAATTCTTTGTTGCCAGCCTCGATACGAGCTTGCAATTCAGCAACTTCTTCTGGTGTGAATTGACGAGTCATATCAATAGGCTCTTCCTCTGGTTGTAAAGATACAGTTTCACCAAGAACTTCACCCACCACTTCTTTAAAGGCTTCATCACTTGTCTGAAGGTAAGTAGCTGTTGGGCGAAGAATATCTTCCCAATCAGATGACTCGACAATAGCCAATTGACTTTCAATCGTAGACTTGAGGCGTTGATGGAATACACGGCTCTTGTTCTTCAACTCTTCAGTCTCAACAGCCACTCTCTTCGCATTATCTGTAGCCTGACGGAGAATTTCATTTGCCTTGTATTTCGCTTCTTCAAGCAAACGCTGAGCATCTTGTTCAGCTTGTTGAATAATATTGTTTGAACGTTCTTGAGCAGCTTGTTTGACACGCTCTGCAGTATCTTGAGCAATCAAAACTGACTGACTCAAGGAATCCTTCATCTCATCAAAGTAAGACAAACGTTCTTCCAAACTCTTGATGTGTGTCTCTTTATCGTGATTGCTACGAACCAAGTCTTCGTAGTCACGAACAACGATATCCAGAAATTCATCTACTTCTTCTGGATCAAAACCTCTAAATCTTGTACCAAAGGTTTTATCTTTAATTTCTAATGATGTAATTGGCATACTTTTCCTCACTTACTTAATAAAAAATAGAATCATTAATTGCTTCTGGTTCTTGCTCGCTTGTTACTGTTCTCTTAGGAATATCATTCGTATAATAGGAAAGACGTTCTTCTAGTTTTTTGATATAGAGTTCAGTTTCATCTTTGTATCGAATCATCTCCTCTAATTCAAAGTAAATCTTATCTAGAAAGAGGTCAACTTCTTCCTGATTGTAGCCTCTGAATGTTCTTGAGAAAGCTTTATCACTTATTTCTTGTGGTGTAATCGACATATTTTTTCTCACTTGCTTAAAAGTAGCCGGACTGTTAGTTTTTTCTTATCCTTTTTGGTCTGTCCATTGTCTTTGACAATTTTTAGACGACCAAACTTTCTCACACTGATCAAATCTCCAACAGCGACCTGGTAATCAGTTTTTTCAACCAGATGATAGTTTACCTGGACAGATTTTTTCTCAATCAGTTGACTAGTTTGATTTCTAGATAATTTCAAGGCACTTGATAAGAGGGCATCCAATCGAAAACTCGAAACTAAAATTTCTCGTTCTCTATAATCAATTTTAGACAAAATCCTATCGGTAAAAGGTCGTTCCTCCAGCGATACAGGAAGTCTGCCAATCTTTCTTATTCCATCCTGAAAAAGAGGAATGAAATCACGATTGACAAAAATCTGTGCTCTCTTTTCATCTACCAAGATATCACCAAATAATTTACGGTCAATTCCTAGTTGGTTGATGATTGTTCCCAATATTTTTCCATGACTCAGTTGTTCAAACTTACTCGGATAGCAAATTTCCAACAAGGCCATTTCAAAGTCTGATATCTCCGGTTCAAAGTAATCTGGATAGAGAAGAACTCGAATCGACTCTGTTGGAAGAAAATCACCACTACTTTGGCAACCCAGTCCATATGTCCCAGCTAGCACCCTTAAGATCTGTTCCTGATGGGGATTGATAAAAGGAGTAAGTACCGGTGCATATGTATCTTCTACCCGCTTGAACCACTCTAAACCCTTATCAATAAAGGGAATATCATCTTGGGAAAAATGCTGATAAATGGCTCGATTTGCTGTCATAGTAATAGGACTAGTCGTGTTAAGAGATTTCCAACAAACTGAATCAGAATCAGCGCTGCCCAAACCGTAAAATCAAGGCCAGCAAATTGTAGATTGAGCTTACGAAGGGGCTCAATAACTGGACGAGCAAGTCTGATAACTAGGCGACCTAGCTGGCTTTCATAGGCATTTGGAAACCATGAAAGAAGAGCAAATGCAACGAGAATGATGGAATAAATGCTAACCGCATTTTGGATTAAACGGATTAAGAAAATCATTATCTTGCTCTATTTCGTTTAATGTCAAAACCAAACTCAGCGCTTTGTGATTCATCTGGAAGTTTGATATCTTCAATGTTCACGATAACGTTGACAGGAGTCAATAGATACATCGTGCTCGCAACTTTTTTCATATTTCCAGCCAAGACATGACGGGCTCCGTCCAAGTAATCAAGGCAACGACGGGCTTGTACCTCTGTCATGTATTGGAAATCAATCAAAATACTTTCATTGCCAGCCAACAAATCTACAATTTCAGTTGCATCTTCATATTTTCTTGGATAGCGAACGTCAATTGTCACTTTCTCATCTGAACGATGGCTTTGCATTGCCAATTCTTGCTGACGCGCATGAAGACGAGTAATATTTGCATCTTTTGCTGATCCTGACTGAGCAGGTGCTGGTAATTCTTTAGAAGATGAGATGGCTGGGCTAACTGTTTCCTCTTGTTGAGTCTGGTAGTTAGTCGTTTCTTCTCCGTCTTCTGTAAAATAATCTATAAATTTATCGAATCTATCTTTTAAAGACATAGCTCTCTCCTATTTAAAAAATGCTGTACCGATTCGAACAAAGGTTGAGCCGAACTGAATCGCTTCTTTAAAATCACGACTCATTCCCATGCTTAGCTCTGTCATCGGCATATTAGGGATTTGTTTTTCTCTAATTTCTGCTTGCAGAGCCTGCGTATCCTTGAAAATTTCTTTCAATTCATCACTGTCTGCCTCAAAAGGAGCCATGGTCATTAAACCAACATACTCAATCTGATCTAACTTAGCCAATTCTGGCAAAAGTTCTAGCAATTCTTCTTTTGAAAACCCATGCTTGCTTTCTTCCCCAGAAATATTGACCTGCAAGAAACACTTGATAACATGATCTGTTCTCTTTTGAATTTCCTGGGCTAACTTTAAGGAGTCTAAAGCATGAAAGTAATCCACATATGGGATTACTTCTTTCACTTTCCGTCTCTGTAGTGTTCCTATTAAATGCCAAGTAACTGGGTAATCTTTCAAGGCCTGATATTTTTCTAAAAATTTATCGACTCGATTTTCACCTATATGACGGACACCAAGCGGAAGCAAGGCTTCCGCTGTTTGTACATCTACATACTTTGTCACTGCGATTACTGAAACAGCATCTAGAGCACGGTTGGCTTCTTGACTAGCATCAGCTATTTGCTGAAAAACTAATTCAGTATTTTTTTTCAAATTCATTGATTAACGATTTTTGAAGAATGGAGGTGTATCCAATTCATCTTCATCTTGTGAAACTGGTGTTTCGAAGCGTTCTACTGGTGAAACAACTGGATCTGTTTGGCGAACAATAGACTCACGACGCAAATCCCAGTCTCCAAAAGCAGAGGCTTGGTTTGTTTCAAAACGACGTGGGCTTGATTTAGGCAATTCTGCTGTCTCTTCCAAGTCGAATTGACGGTCAAATGTGTGTGCTTGTGGCGCTTTAGTTGATGGACGTCCAACTGGTTGGTTGTTACGAGCTCCAACTACTTTTTCCACTCGTTCTTGACGAACACCTGTCGCTACAACTGTAACACGGATTTCATCCTTCATGCTTTCATCAATTGATGTTCCAAGCCAGATGTTTACACCTTGGCCAGCTGCTTGGTTGACGATTTCTGAAGCTTCTTCTGCTTCAATCAAGGTCAAATCAAGACCACCAGTAACATTGACGATGACATCCTCTGCACCATCGATTGTTGTTTCAAGAAGTGGAGAGTAAATTGCTTTACGAGCCGCTTCAACAACGCGTTCTTCACCACTACCGATACCGATACCCATAAGGGCATTCCCTTTGTTGGCCATTACAGTTTTCACGTCAGCAAAGTCAAGGTTAATCAATCCTGGGTTCGTGATCAAGTCAGTAATCCCTTGAACACCTTGGCGAAGAACGTTATCTGCTTCGCTAAGAGCTTCAAGAAGTGGCGTTTTCTTATCAACAATTTCAAGCAAGTTGTTGTTAGAGATAATCAACAAAGTATCAACATGCTCGCGAAGTTCGTTGATTCCTTCTACAGCGTACTGGCCACGTTTGCTTCCTTCAAATCCGAAAGGACGTGTCACGACACCAACTGTAAGAGCACCAAGATCTTTAGCGATACGTGCAATGACAGGGGCTGCACCTGTACCAGATCCACCACCCATACCAGCAGTGATAAAGACCATGTCTGCTCCAGTGATAGCTTCCGTCAAAGCTTCTTCACTTTCTTCTGCAGCTTTACGTCCAACTTCCGGACGCCCTCCAGCACCCAAACCACGAGTCAATTTTGGACCAAGTTGGATAACTGTTTCTGCTTTCGTACTGCTAAGGGCTTGTACATCAGTGTTGGCTGCGATAAATTCTACACCAGCAACACCTTCGTCAACCATGCGGTTGATGGCGTTACCACCACCACCACCGACACCAATTACCTTAATAACTGCGCCTTGAGCTGCTGCTGTATCAAATGAAAATGTCATAATTTCTTATCCTCTTTTATTCATCAAACATGCTTCCGATCAAACCACGGAAACGTTCTGTTAGCTTCGGTTTACTTTGAGAACTTGCTTGGAATTCTTCCTTCGGAGCAACTGGAGCTTCCTGCACAGTTTCAGCTGGAGCTGTTTGTGCTGGACTTGGTTGCGCTACTGGATTCAAACGTTGATTTGGAATGCCAAAGTTAATTGGTTTTTGACGAAGGAATTCATCTCCTTTAACTGCTTTTTGTGCAAGAAGATTGACTTCTGTCAATTTACCAGCAAACTCAGACAAGCTAATCACGTGCGCAAATGCAGGGTTGCGAATTCCAACTTGATTTGGTACATAAAGTTTTACGCGAACACCAAATACTTCTTGGGCTAATTCAACAATTCCTGGCAAAATTGCATTTCCACCGATAAGGACGATACCTCCAGGTAAATCTAACAAGTGTCTTCTTTCCAACTCTTGTTTGATTTGGTCAAAGATATGTTTGATGCGTGCTGAGATAATTTCTGCCAAATAGCTTTCTGTTACTTCAACAGGTTCTACTTCACCAATTACTTCAACTTGGAAAGTTTCGTTACTTGCAAGTGGAACGTAAGCTTCACCATAGTTCAGTTTCAAACTTTCTGCAATTTTTTGAGAAGTTTTCAAGACTTTAGAAATGTCTTTAGTAACGTAATCTCCACCTTCTTGGTAGATGTTAGTGAACTGCAATTCTTGGTTGCGGATAGTCGCCACAGTAGTCTGACCTCCACCCATATCAATAACAGTTGCACCAAATTCGCGTTCGCCTTCATTGAGAACGGAGTTCACAATTGCCAAAGGTGAAATAATCACGTTATCAACATGAATACCTACACGCTCAACCGTCTTGCGAAGATTGTGTAGAATCGTACGAGGACCTGTGTAAAGCAGACCACGCATTTCCAAGCGGACACCCATCATACCACGAGGGTCACGGATGCCTTGGAATCCATCCACGATGAATTCTTCTGGAATAAAGGTAATCACTTCACGGTCAGGAGTCATGCTCTTTGTCAAAGCTGATTTGACAACATTTTCAACATCTTGATCTGTGATTTCTTTGGTATCTGAAGTTACAGGAATCATTCCTTGTGTTGGTTCAACCTGCAAGAGGTTTGCTGGAAGGCCAACGTTAACAGACTTAATAGAAATACCCGCTTTCTCTTCTGCCTGTGTGATTGCAGATTTAATTGCTGAAGCAGCTGCTTCAATATCAACAATAATTCCGTCTTTGACACCTTTACTTTTGGCATTACTAACACCAATTACATTTACTTCGCCATCTCTATGCTCAGCTACTAGCACTTTAATCGAACTAGTTCCGATATCTAAGCCTGTAAAAAAACCATCTCTAGTCATTACATCGCATCCTCTCTGTCTTCCAAGTTTCTCACTTCTATTTAATAACTATGTTTGGGCATAGCTATTCAAAGAATATTATAACACAAAAAATCCAATCGTGCTTAGTTTTTGATAAAATTCCTGCATGTTTTTTGAGAAAATTCTAGAAAAATTCTTCTTCTAAGAGATTATTTGAAGTTAACGTTCACAATTTCTTTTTTGTTTCTTAAAAATCCAAAAAAGAGAAGATCATTTTAGATCTTCTCTTGAATAAATTCTTCCGATTTTTGTTGTAAAAAATTTTCTACTAATTTCCCTGTTAAGCGAATTGCTATCACGATAACAGTCGAAACAATGAGATAATTTAAGGGCTGGCCGAAGCTTCCAACAAGTGGTGGTTGGTTTAAAAATCCATAATCTCCACCTACAACTAAGTTGACAACCCATATCAAGCCATTTAAGGCGAAGGTAATCACCACCACATTCTTCAAATCGAGAAGGGAAGGTTGATAGTTTCTAAACAAGTATAGGAGCGCATTTCCTAAAAGGGCAACATGTCCGATAATGAAGGACAAAATGGTCACGTGTGGAAATGGGTAGGGATCAAAGAGTGGGTAAGCCAGTGCTGCTGTTGCTCCAAAAGTTCCTAAAAGGGCAAAGTACTGTTTGTACTTGGATGTCCCTGGAATTAAGAGCATCACAAACATGGCGATACGGCAATGATAGAAGGGCAAACTTTCTGACAGAGGCATGAGATTCCCCCAATACCAGCTATACAGAACAATCAGTTGAACAGACTGAAGAATCTGAATAAAACGCTGGTAAGCAACTTTGTCGCGAAAACGATAAGAAGCATAAAAAGTAAGAGCCAATAAACATAACAAACCAATGTACCAGTGAAGTTCAAACTGGGGCGGTTCTGATATCTGTGTGGTAAATAATTTATCCCACAAATTCATATTCTATTCCTCGTTCATCTAGCTAGAGGCAGTAAAAAAAATTCACTCCCCCCAGCTTTTAAATTTTTTGAAAAAACTTGATTCTATGCCATGCATAGAATACTTGAGTCTTAAATTCGCAACCTATTATATCATTTGTATTGCAGAAATGCACCTTGTAGATACCCTTTTTTGATTTGTCGACTTCTCTAGCATAAACTAATCGATATATTGGTCTCTTTGTCCTTTATAAACTTGCCAAAAATCTCCATTTGCTCCTTGGTGATGCGTTTTTCAGATAAGACTGGCAATTGGTCAATGGCAAAAAATTGAAGCTCAGCAATTTCTTGATTCTCTTGAAATTGTCCATCAAGAAGCTTACATTCAAAGACAAACTTTGCATATTGTTTGCTCTGTAGTTGGAAACGATTGGTATCAAAAACTGCAAGTAACCTTTCAGCTTTTGCTGTAAAACCGGTTTCTTCTTCAATTTCTTTAAGAATATTTTCGGTTGGAGAGTAGCCGACTTCACCAAAACCACCTGGCAAAGCCCAACTATCCTCTCCTTTTCCTCTAACTAAACAGACTTTTTCATCCTCAACAATCCAAGCACGGACGTCCATCAGAGGAGTTGTATAAGCGGACGTTGGTTTCAAGACTTCTGCCACTTCTTCTGCATCGAGGTCTGATACCTGATTCAACATTTCAGATAACAGGATTCGCAAGTCCTCGTAGCGCTCACGGTCGAAAGGATCTTTTGTAAAGGTTAATCCAGTATCCGTAATGGCTAACATTCTTTGCAGATACTTGGCAAAATCACTTGCATTCATTTTCTAAACTTTCTACCAACTTGGCTAGATTCATGGAGTTAGAGCCTTTAAGCAAAATTTGGTCATTGGCACCGAGGCTTTCCTTGACTTGCTTGACAAGGTCTTCAAATTGGTCCTCGTCAGCTGTTTTCTTGAAGTAGAAAACGTGACCGATTGGGAACATTTGACTAGCAAGTTGGCTTAATTCGGCAATGTCTTCTCCATAGAAAATAACGGTATCCAGCACATCTGGCGATAGGCTCAAAATCATCTGATTATGGAGTTGGACAGACTGGTCGCCGAGTTCCTTCATGTCTGCCAAGACAGCGATTTTCTTGCCTCCTTCGTTGGCTGAGATAGCAGAAAACGTCTCCAAAATCAACTTCATAGCAGTTGGATTGGCATTGTATACGTCAGACAGAATATCTGCTCCATTGGCTGCTTTCTTCCACTCAGTACGATTGCGGGTCAATTCTAGGTTCTGAAAGGCCTGACGAATTTGCTCCTCTGAAACTCCTTCTTGTAGAGCCACATAAGCAGCAATCATAGCATTGGTGGCATTGTACTTACCTGTCACTGGCAAATCGAGGGCTTGTTCCAAAAAATTAGCCTTAAAGGTCAGACTATCCTTGCGCTCAATCAAGTCTGTGACTTCTAACTCAGCTCCTTGCCCAAAACGGATTACTTTTTTATCTGTAGGCAAGTAGTCCTCTACAATCGGGTCAGCTGGTGCCAAAAGCAAAGAACCTGGTGCCATACCATCAGCAATTTGCATTTTTCCTTTAGCAATCTCTGAACGGTCTTTGAAAAAGGCTAAATGAGCCTCTCCAACCAAGGTCACAATGGCTGTTTTTGGATGGGCCAATTCTGACAAGAGATGGATATCTCCCAAGTGATCCTGCCCCATCTCCAAGACCAACTTTTCTGTTCCTTCAGGCATGTGGAGAACTGTGTAAGGAAGGCCAATCTCGTTATTGTAATTGCCCTGAGTTTTGTAGGTCTTGTAGGTTGTTGACAGTAGATGCGCCAACATATCCTTAGTGGTTGTCTTGCCATTTGAACCCGTAACCGCAAAGACATCAACAGCTGTTTTTTCAAGATAGTAGGCTGCGAGGGTTTGAAAGGCAGACAGCACGTCGTCTACTAGAATGTAGGGATGATTTGCAACCTCTTTCTCGGACAAGGTTACTACTGCACCATTTTCAAAAGCTGTTTCGATAAAGTCATGACCGTCACGCGCACCTTTAAGTGGCACAAACAAATCTCCCGTCCCAATCAAACGACTGTCAAACTCAGCCTTTTCTAACTGGGCATCCTCAAAGATACTGACATCATTTTTAGCTCCAACAGCTTGGACAACTTCATGGATTGTTAATTTCATTTCTACTCCTTTAAAAAGGGTTGAAGTCCAAGAACTCTAGTCACCATGCAGTGATAGTTCTGGCTTCTACCCTCTCTTTCATTTTTATAGCAAATGCGCTTCGCGCTTGTCAAAACTTTGCTTAGCAAGGTCAACCAAACGCTCGATTAGTTCTGGGTAGCTGATTCCCATATTGTCCCAAAGTAGTGGATACATAGACCACTGGGTAAAACCTGGCATGGTGTTAAGCTCGTTTAGGAAAATCTCGCCCTTATCTGTATAGAAGAAATCACAACGAGACAGACCGAGGCCACCGATCGCACGGAAGGCAGTTTCTGCATTATGACGCATGACAGCTACTACATCATCACTAATCTTGGCTGGGATGTCCATGGTAATCTTGTTATCGATATATTTGGCATCATAGTCATAAAAGGCAACATCCTTGACCACTTCACCAGGAAGCGTGCTCTTCACATCGTAGTTGCCCAAGAGACCAACCTCGATTTCACGAGCATTCACCCCTTGCTCTACTAAGACACGGCTGTCATATTGAAAGGCAAGCTCCAAAGCTTGGCGTAGTTCCTCATGGTTTTCAGACTTAGAAATACCGACACTTGAACCCATGTTTGACGGCTTCGTGAAGACTGGGTAAGTCAATTTTTCTTCAACTTCAGCGATTTTAGCAGTCACATCGTCCCCTTCGACGATAGCCACATAAGGTACTTGGGCAATCCCTGCAGACTCCAAGACACGCTTGGTCGTGATTTTATCCATGGCAAGGCTGGATGACAAGATGTTACAACCAACGTAAGGCATTTTCAAAACTTCTAAGAATCCTTGAACAGAGCCATCCTCTCCCATTGGGCCATGAAGAACTGGAAAGACCACTGCACCTTCTTCATAGATGGAACTTGGCGCTATTTTCTTGTTCCAGTCAATAGTCGCATTGGTCATGAGACGATCCTCTTGACCTGGGGTCTGGCTAAATTCTTGCGTTTTGATAAAGTCACCTGACTGGCTAATGAAGAAAGTCTTGACTGTGAAACGGTCGTAGTTGACCGCACGCATCACACTTTCAGCTGAAAGGACAGAGACTTCACGCTCTGCACTCCGTCCACCGTATAAAAGAATAATCGTTTGTTTCATATTGCTTGTCCTAATTCTAATAGAATACTCGTTCTTTAGTATATCATATTTGCTTCTTTTTTGAAACTTGTATCTAAAAAAGCCCTCATTTAAGAGCTGAAATATTACCTATCCACCACTTGAGCTTCAAAGTAAGCTGGTTTGTCGTCTACATTGGTGATAGTGATCGTGTAGGACTCGTTATTAGTCACATTAAAAACTTTTTCCCCTTTGTAACTGACAACAATTCCATTCTTTACCAAATGAATATCTGTTTGATTGTTTGGAAGCTCTTTATCATCATACCTTTTTGGAGCTCTATCTATTCTGCAAAATTTCGTTCTCTTTCCTTTTTCTACGCTGACCCGACCACCTGATACACTGCAACAATACTATCATACGAAGAATCAAATAGACCAAACGAAGGATTTTCATCTTTCCAAGAGCTGATAAGAAGGTTTTCCTTGCATTCCCCACTTCTTGAACTAACTGTTCAACCGTTTTACCTGTTTCCTCTTTAATAGCAACTGCATTCTTTGAAATCAAATAATAATTTTGTTCTAATCTGCTGATATAGGCTTTGGAAATTGGCTCGTCTAAGAAAAAATATACTCTATCAGCATACTCATCCTGAGACAGCGTATAGTAAACTTCAGCTTCACTCTCCCATTTTTTAGGAAAACTAGTTATTCTTATATTTCCATAGTCTAAATGCATCATTCCAACTAAAACGTCATTAGTCCATTCTTCCGCATAATGGTATAATTTCATTTTCTTATCTACCATTGGCCAAACTATAACATACCGACTATGCATGAATTCCTTAGTTAATGCCGAGTTACTTGCCAAGCTGGTCGCACCAATCTCATATACTGACCAAATAAGAACTATGAGCATTAGGACAGCTTGAGTTGGTTTGTTTTTATAATAGTTTCTTATTCTTTTTAACATTTTACTCTCCAACTGCGGGATTAGGTTTATCTAAATCTTTTTTGACATTTTGACTAGTATTCGCCACTAGAGCCTCTCTTGCATATTCGAAAGAAACAAGCTGATTGTTACTTTCAAAGCAAATAAGTCTCCTTTACCAAACAATTACAACAACTGAGGCCTAGTTTACGGTTCCTAAATCTACCGATCCACCACTTGAGCTTCAAAGTAAGCTGGCTTGTTGTCTACATTGGTGATGGTGATAGTATAGGGAGTTTCTTTCGTCACACCAAAAGAAAGCAGACCAAAGCTATCGAATAAAATAAAATATTCTTAAGAACTCTGTCATAGCACCCCACCTGTATAACACTATTGCCTCGCCGTTTCGTTTGTTATTCTGTTCTCCATATATCCTTAACTGTCACTTCTCCCCAATTATCTGGGCTAAAACGACTAGAGTAGATAGTGGTCCAGTCTTTAAGGACTTTATTACGGAGTACATTGTCTGCTTCCTTGCGAATCTCATCAACAGTCTTACCGCGTTTGGCAAGAAAGTCCTCTACTTGAGACTACTGAAAATATCCTGTACTCTCATCATCATAGTACCACATAAACCGTTCTAATTGCCGATTGTTTACATCGTACAGGTAATCTACATTTATGGTTGTCTCTGTATCTGGCAGTCTCAAACGCATCTCTATCCCAACTTTCGTCATCTCCTGAAATCCAAATTAAAAATAATAACCTAGAGATTGAATAGTATTTGGTAAATCTACACTTTTATAATCAATAGAATGAATAGAAATTTCTTGAGAATCGTTGTCCACAAATTTTAAACTTTTTAACTTATAAAAAGCTCGTCCTTTCCAGAGAAATGTATAATTGTGATAATCACTTTCTTCGTAGTATATTTCATCAAAAATATTATGAACTCTCTGATATTTATAGTACTGAAAACCAGAGAAAGATAATAATAGAACTATTAGCAACGAAAAAATTACAAATTTTCTCTTCTTCATCTAATCACCTCATC
Source organism: Streptococcus oralis (assembly GCF_026782085.1). Lineage (GTDB taxonomy): Bacteria > Bacillota > Bacilli > Lactobacillales > Streptococcaceae > Streptococcus > Streptococcus oralis_DA. Next base: position 3,360 of record NZ_JAKUVW010000007.1, on the reverse strand, counting down.
TCTGTCAACTCTTGATTCCCTGTTTCAATATTTCGAATGAAATTATAAGTACTTGGGTAATTTTTTTGTATCTCATCTACGGTATCTTTTTCTAGTAAAATCCCTCAACACACCCCGTTGTTCATACAGCATTGCGTTGAGCAAGAAGCTACTTTCTCTGGCAAACTATCCATACAAAGTCTGATATATCTTTTTCATGAAGCCATCAAGCTCTTTTTGAACAATCTTTAATAGGCGCTCTTCTTCGACTTTGGGAATAGTCACCCTCTCATTTATATTTTTTTCATTTATTTGAAAATAGGCGCTAGAAGTTAAATCAAAGTTCTTATCCAATTCGTAGAGTACACTAGTTATTCTACCATCTCTCTCTATTTCAAAATAAGCAGTAACCCCATTACGTCCAGGATGTGATATTTTCAAATCGATGTCTCCTTTTATCTCTATGGAGTCAATTCCTCCATCCAAGCGAATAGCTCCATCGGGAGGAACGACATAGCCCGCTTTACGGATGTCAGACGCATATTTTTCTGATGCCATCAAACGTTGTAAGACGACTATATTGTCCCTCTCTTCAAAGGAGGTTTTTAATTGCATATATTCTTGGTGGTTTTGATACTGAAAATAAAGATTCAAGCCAGTAGCTAAGACAATTACAGAACCAATCACGATTAGTATTTTTTTAAGTCCCGACATTTTTTTCACCCCCTCTGTCTAAGTAATCATAGAAGTGTTGTTCATACAGCATTGTGTTGAGCAAGAAGTTACTTTCTCTGGCAAACTATCCATACAAGGTTTGATACATCTTTTTCATGAAGCCATCAAGCTCTTTTTGAACAATCTTTAATAGGCGTTCTTCTTCGGATTGAGAGATGTTCACACTCTCTTTTATATTTTTTTCATTAAATTGAAAGTAGCTGCTAGAAACTATATCAAAGTTCTTATCCAATTCATATAGTACGCTAGCTATTTTACCATCTATCTCCATTCTAAAATAAACAGTAACCCCATTCCGTCCCGGATTTGAGATATCCAAATTGATGTCTCCTTTTATCTCTATGGAGTCAATTCCTCCATCCAAACGAATAGCACCATCGGGAGGAACGACATAACCCGCTTTACGGATATCAGACGCATATTTTTCTGACGCCATTAAACGTTGTAAGACGGCTATATTGTCCCTCTCTTCAAAGGAGGTTTTTAATTGCATATATTCTTGGTGGTTTTGATACTGAAAATAAAGATTCAAGCCAGTAGCTAAGGCAATTACAGAACCAATAACGATCAGTATTTTTTTAAGTCCCGACATTCTTTTCACCCCCTCTGTCTAAGTAATCTTAGAAGTCTTGTTCATACAGCATTGCGTTGAGCAAGAAGTTACTTTCTCAAACAATCTAACCATACAAGGTTTGATACATTTTTTTCATGAAGTCATCAATCTCGCTTTGAACACTTCTCAACAAGTAATCTTCTTCGGCTTGTGAGACAGAAACAATCTCTCTTTTCCCGTTTCCATTTTGCTGAGAATAGCTGGAATAAATTAAATTCAGATTTTTATCTAAAATGAAAGCTACATGCGTTTGTTTTTCATTAATCTGTGTAATGAAAAATAACTGAAAATCCTTAGCATCCTTTTTGGGAGGGCTAATTTTCAAATGTAACTCTCCTTCTATTTCTAATGGATAAATAACTCCATCCAATCGAATAGCTCCGTCAGAAGGAATAGTATATCCTGCCTTGTGGATGTCAGACGCATATTTTTCTGATGATGTCAAACGATGAAGAACTTCAATTCTTTCATTTTTTTCAAAAGCTTCTTTTAAAGCACTAGATTGTTGGAAATGATTGTAAGTAAAATATAAAGGAATCGCTAATAGGAACAAGGACAATACAATCAACCACTTAAACTGTTTTACTTTATCTAACATTCGCCTTTCCTCTATCAACACTCTCTTTCAAATAGGTGGGATTATAAATTCTCACTCACCTTCCTCATCATCATAAACTGGCTCGCCATGGATTTTGATGTATTCTTCATTTCTACGGTCATCTTCTTCCCAGACTGGGTCTCTCACATGGTCCATAAATGAAATTTCTTCCAAACTCAGCTCATTAGCTTCTTCATAACTCATCGAAAGGATATCCTCATGCCGGTTTTTAAATTCCTCCACACTTAACCAGCTCTCTTTATCATCTTCGCTAATCTGACCATCAATAGCAGTCGCAATTTCAATGGCCATAATATACATAGCTCGTTTATCAACAGTGAGAAGGTCAAAGTGGGTAGAAGCTAAACGTAGACAGTCTCCTTTTTCTCGATAGTCTGTTGCTGGATTGTCTTCAAAATCTAATTCAAGATTTTCATATACATGACTCCCAAATTTATTGATAATCCCTTCTTTCAACTGAACATTATTCCATCTATTATCATGCATCCACTTATTCAATTTCAAGTGAATAGTTGGGTCTGTTTTAAATGGGCGAGTATTCCCAAAATAAGAAATATCTACTGTCTTCCCATCTTTAGTATCAAACCACATCCTTTTCGCTAGTTCCATGTAATCAAATGGAATTTCTTTGATGTAATCACCTTTGATGTAAATTCTCACTCGTCTTCCTCGTCGTCATACACACGTTCACCATGGATTTTGATGTATTCTTCACGAAGACGTTCTTCTTCATCCCACAAAGGTTCCTCTACAGGTTTCAAACTTTTCAGTTCCTCCACGCTGATATCGGTTGCTTTATCGTAACTTAGTGATAAGACATCCTTGTGCAACTCCTTAAAAGTCTCTACATCCATCCAGGTCTCCTTGTCATCCTCGCTAATCCGACCATCAATTGCAGAAGCTACCTCGACTGCCATGATATACATAGCTCGTTTATCAACCGTTAAAATATCCGTATGTGTCGTAGCAATCCTAAGGTTTTCTCCACGTTCTTTCCCATCAGTAATAAAATCATTTTCAAATTCCAATTGAATATTTTCATCAGAAAACGAAGTCCAAGGATTGCTCTTATCGTATGGTATATGATTCCATCGTTTATCCTTAAATCGCCATTTATCAAATTGAACTCCAAAAAAGAAATCATCTTGTAGCATCTCATCATCACCGACGTTTGAGTATGTAATAGGATGACCATGCCACTCCTTAAACCACATTTTCCAGAGCAACTCTCTTGTTGTAAAGGTTATTTTTTGCTTAAAATCACTTTTGATATATAATCTCACTCGTCTTCCTCGTCGTCCAACTCTACCTCTCCATGGATTCGGATATACTCCTCGCGCTTCCTATCCAATTCTTCCCAGAGAGGCTCGTCTATGGCTTTCAAAACCTTTATCTCTTCTAAACTAATATCGAC